>CAIVLG010000151.1 GCA_903906695.1 uncultured beta proteobacterium
CAGACCGGGAGCCTGCCCGATGGTCGGTGGCAGGTAATCCTTCACCATCGCGATGACCTGCGGCATGCTGATCAAAAAGATCGCACCGAGGAAGGCGCCATGCACGGAACCGACGCCACCAATCACGATCATCAGCAGAAGGTCGATCGACTGAAGGATATTGAACTGATCGGGCGAGATGAACTGCAGCTTGTGCGCGTACAGGGCACCGGCAACACCTGCCAGCGCGGCCGACAGGGCAAACGACAGTGTCTTGTAGCGCGCCAGGTGAATGCCCATGCTTTGTGCCGAAATCTCCGAGTCGCGAATCGCGACAAAGGCGCGTCCGGTGGGCGCGCGCAGCAGGTTCAGGATACCCAGCGTGGCCAGCACGGTAACCAGCAGACAGAGAAAATAGAACGCCTCACCGGAGTCCAGTGACCAGCCAAAAAGAACCGGTTGCTTGATGTGCACACCGGCGTTGCCGCCGGTGACGGATTCCCAGCGCGCCAGCACTTCTTCGACGATGAAGCCGAACGACAGCGTCGCTATGCCCAGATAAATGCCTTTGACGCGCAGGGCCGGCAAGCCGACCACCACACCCACGGCAGCCGACAGGCCGGCGGCGCAGGCCAGGGCCAGCGGAAACGGCAGACCCGCGTTGGTCAGTACCGCTTGTGTGTAGGCGCCAACGCCCAGAAAGGCAGCGTGGCCGAGCGAGAACAAACCGGTAAAGCCGGCGAGCAGCATCAGACCCAAACCGGCAATGGAATAGATCAGCACAAAAGTCAGTTGTGCCAGCCAGTACTCGGCCACCAACCAGGGCGCTGCCAGCAGCGTCAGCATCAGTGCGCTGTACCAGAACAGATGACCGCCATGCTTGGCAAGATTGATGTCCTGCCCGTAGTCGGTCTTGAAGATGAAGCGCATTAGACTTTTTTCCTCAACTTCTCGCCGAAGAGTCCATTCGGCTTGACCACCAGCATGACCAGCACGACGACGTAGGCCGCAGTGTCCTTGAAGCCATCGGGCAGATAGAAGCCTGAAAGCGACTCCACAATGCCGATCAGCAGGCCGCCGACGATGGCGCCGGGTAGACTGCCAAAGCCGCCCACCACGGCGGCAGGAAAGGCCTTCAGACCGATGAAACCCATGTTGGCGTGGACAAAGGTGATCGGCGCCAGCAGCAGGCCGGCAATCGCCGCCACCGCCGACGCTAAAGCCCATGCGATGCCGTTGAGCTGCTTGACCGGAATGCCCATGTAGTAGGCGGCCAACTGGTTTTGCGACGCCGCCTGCATCGCAATGCCGAGCTTGCTGTAGCGAAACAGCAGGTACAGCAGTACGCACAGCACGGCCGTGGCCGCAATCACCACCATCTGCTCGACGTTGAGCACCAGACCGGCCAGGTTCCAGATCTGGTCTTTGTAGGGCACCGGCAGCGTGTGCGTCTCGGTCCCGATATTGGGAATCATGGTGATCAGCCCGCGTATCACATAGCCGATGCCGATGGTCAGCATGACGATCGAAAACGCCGGTTGCCCGAGGATGGGTCGTATCACCAGGCGCTCCAGCAGCACCCCGAACAGCGCCATACCGGCGATGCTGGCCAGCACCGAAAGCCAATAGGGAAATCCCAGCATCGTCATTGCCGCCAGGCCGCAGAAGGCGCCCAGCATCATCAGTTCGCCCTGGGCAAAGCTGACCGTCTCGGTGGCCTTGTAAATCAGCACAAAGCCCAGCGCGATCAGCCCGTAAATGCACCCTTGTGCGATTCCGCTGATCACCAGTTGTAAAAGCTGCACCTAGTCTCCCGTTGTGTGGCCCTGCGTTTATAGCGGCAATCCACGAAGCAGCCGACAGGGTTTGTACCGACC
>CAIVLG010000152.1 GCA_903906695.1 uncultured beta proteobacterium
CGACCAATGCGCTGGAATCGGTCAATGCCGCCGGTCAGGCCCTGCGCGAGAGCGCCACGACCACGGCGCCGTCCTGGCTAAATCTACAGGTGCGGCTGGAAGTCAAGCTGTAGTCCCTGCGTGTGTGGGCAGAGGGCGCCACCGTGGGTGACTCCGCGAATGTCCCCCGGCCTTCGGCCTCCGCCTTGATTTCGCTACGCCACCCACGGCGGCGCCCTCTGCAACGAGCGTCGGTGGTTTGCGGGAGTCGCATACCAGCCCTGCTTGAAGTGTCCGTGAGAAGACCTGGTGGTGTATAACCCTGTAAAAAACACTCGCTGACCATGAACTCATCTATCGCCAAATCGCGCTACGGAATCTATGAATGGTTTGGCAAACCAGTATCCGAACTCACAATAGCGCAACGCAAGCAGCACTTGAAAAGCGCAGTCGACAAGAACATTCTGGCGCACCCCTGTCCATTTGCTGCTGCGCTTGCCCCCAACGCAACTTGCTCCAAGCCAGGCGGCGTTTGTACGCTTCGGAGATATGAGGAGATCTCTGGAAAAGTAGCAGTCTGCGTTGAGCCGCCAGTCACCGTCTGCCCTCAAAGATTTTTGCAGGATTTAACATTACTTCGATGGGCAGGCGAAGTCATGCTGCAGTCAAGCCATCCCATAGCCATCAAGGAAATCCCGTTTCTTGCAAAGTTGGACAAGGACGCCGCCGATGAAGGCGACGGAAAGAAGGCTGGACGCATTGACTGGGTACTGGTTCATCCAAAGACCAAGGCAGGACTGAAGTGGTGCGCGATCGAATCCCAGGCGGTCTATTTCTCGGGCCGATCCATGGTGAGCGAATTTGAGAATTGGGCAGTGGCCAAGCCGGGCGTCATGCCTTTTCCCGCTGAGACACGAAGACCCGACTACCGTAGTTCGGGGCCGAAACGCCTGGCCCCACAGTTGCAGGTCAAGGTTCCAGAGTTGCGCAATTGGGGCGCGAAGACGGCAGTAATTGTGGACGAATTCTTCTTTTCCGAAATGAGCGCCTTGCCAGAGCTGCGCGGCTCAGCGGATGATCGTCTGGCCAACGCAGATGTGGTTTGGTTGGTGGCGAAATATGAGAATGGCAAGATCGTTCCGTCCAAATCCGTCTTTTCGCGTTTGGACGATTCCATCCGTGCCTTGAATGCGACGCGGCCAGTGGGCAAGACAGCGTTTGAGGCCGAAATCCAGTCCACCTTGCAAGACGCGAAAAAGCTGGGGCGCCGTGTGTTCAAGCTTTAATTAGCAACAGCTCGTTCTTCACTTCGTGGTGAGTGGTCTTCATGGGCACCTGCTTGACTGCAAATCCATATTCTTGCGCCATGGCCCTGACCTCAGGCGCGTCGTCATAGGTCATCATGACAGGTCCGGCGCATCGCGACATCTCTGCAAATAGCTGGTCATGGTCGATTACGTTGAATGCGTAAAGCCGATTCCCAGCACTCTTGCCGCTCGCCGTGTACGGCGGGTCAACAAACCAGGCAGTGTCGGGCTCTTCGCGCATCATCGGGAATAGGTCAAAGGCGTCACCTGAGATAGCTTGCAGTCGATGCCGAAAACTGCGAATCATCCGCATGCGTTTGACAAGGGTTTCAGGATACCAGCGGGATTTCAGCCCTTTTCCATTTTCTCCAGCCTTCATGCGACTGGCTCCAGGGGCAAGGATGCCACCACGATTGACCCGATTCTTGACAATCGTGGCGAACGCCTTCATCGGCAAACTGGTGGCGTAGGCAGACAGTGCAGCGTCAACGGCTTCCGTAGTCATATCAAAATGAAGAATCTTCTGGAACAACTCGTCCGCTTCAAGTTCAGTCCCACGAATGATGAGTTCCCAGAGGGCCGCCACTGCGGGGTCGCGCTCGATCAAAATGACCTCGTCGACAAGACGCTCAGCAGCAATCGAAAGTCCAGCTATCGCGCCACCCGCAAAGGGCTCTACCAAAGTTCGCGGCCTTTTCTGTAGGCTACGCATCCAGGCCTTTATTTCCGGAACCAACCAAGTCTTCCCACCTGGATACCGCAGAGGGCTCAATTGGGCGACCTGTGCAACGTTGATTGGCTGAAGTGTGGCGCTAATACCGCGCAGAAAACCAAGAAGCAACTCAGCCTGAGTCGGATCAACAAGATAGGGCCTGACCTCTTGCAGGACCGCCCGACATTCTTGATGGACAATGACGCTACTCCGTCTCAAACCATCACTCGACAAGCGGTTGATTCGCCGGTTTTGCCGGATTAAAGCGGTCGTGTCAGCCATTATCGACTCCGTGAATGTTCACGGGATCATATCTCATTTGACTGTGCAATTGCAGACGTTTCTGGCCACTCCGCCTGCCGTCGGTAAATCAGGTCTCATCAAAGACTGGGCCATGTCGCAGGTCGGGCGATTGCGCCGACGCGGATGACCCCGCCATCAGGCGCATCACCATACAGCTGCGCCACCAGCTCGGCGCGGCGCGTGCGCACGGCGCGCTGGTTGATGTAGCCCTTGTCGGTAATCTCGCCGGCATCAATCGACGGCGGCTCTTCCATCAAGAGGGCACGGGTGGCAAAAGTTGAACTGCCGGCACCC
>CAIVLG010000153.1 GCA_903906695.1 uncultured beta proteobacterium
CGTGGGTTGTTGGGTAGTACGCCATGGCGTTCAGATTGGCGGCAAGCGCCGCAACCGCATGCGGGTTGTGCGCCACATCCAACACCAGCGTCGGCTCGCCTGCAATGACCTGAAAACGACCTGGCAGTTCAACTTGTGCCAAGCCGCTGCGCACCGCCTGCGCGGTCACCGGCAAACGTTCGCGCAGAGCCGTCAATGCCGCCAGTACGCCGGCTGCGTTGAGCAACTGGTTGGCTCCGCGCAAGGCCGGATAGGCCAGACCACCGTAGCGACGGCCACGTCCGGCCCAAGCCCATTGCTGTTTGTCACCCGAGACATTGAAATCCACGCCGAAGCGCCATAGGTCGGCATCAATTTCCCGCGCGTGGTCCAGCATACTCTGCGGTGGCAACGGATCGCTAAGTACCACCGGCTGTCCGGTTCGCATAATGCCGGCCTTTTCGAAACCGATGGATTCGCGGTCCGCGCCCAGATATTCCATGTGATCGAGATCGATGCTGGTGATCACCGAACAGTCGGGTTCGATGATGTTGACCGCATCCAGCCGGCCACCCAAGCCGACTTCGAGGATGGCGACATCAAGCTTGGCGCGCACCATCAGGTCGAGCATGGCGAGCGTTGAGAATTCGAAGTAGGTCAGCGATATCCCGATCTTGCCTTGCGTTCTGGCGCACTCCACCCGTGCGAAGGCGGACACCACTTCGGCCACACTGACCGGTTCACCGCCGAGCCGCAGCCGTTCCTCAAAATGCACCAGATGCGGCGAGGTATAGACGCCGGTCCGGTAACCAGCCTGAAGCAGAATCGATTCGAGCATGGCACAGCTTGATCCCTTGCCATTGGTGCCGGCCACGGTAATCACCGGGCAGGTAAAGCAAAGCGCCATGCGGTCGGCAACCTGCTTCACACGCTCCAGCCCCAGGTCGATATTCTTGGGGTGCAACTGCTCACAATAGGCCAGCCATTGGTCAAGCGTTTGGGGTGAATTATTCATTGGCACGGCGATTGTCGCCGAGTACGGCATGATGGCGCCCATGAACCAATCTCCCATTACAGTCTACGGCATTGCCAACTGCGACACCGTCAAGAAAGCGCGAACGTGGCTGGTCAGGCAAGGCCAGCCGCATCAGTTTCATGACTTCAAGAGGCTGGCGGTTCCCGCTCAACGGCTCGACGTCTGGATCAAGGCGCTGGGCTGGGAAACGCTGCTCAACACCCGCGGTAGCACCTGGCGCCGACTGGACGATGCAACCAGAACGGGTGTGACAGACGCTGCCAGCGCGAGGCGCCTTATGCTGGGGCAACCCAGCGTGATCAAGCGACCCGTGGTGGAATGGGCCGACGGTCAACTGTCGGTTGGTTTTGATGAACCGGCATGGCGCTTACACGTCGGCGCCGACTGATGTGGGTCGCCTAAAATCAACCCTTACCCAACAGCAACAATGACCATGGCCACCATTCTCCAACATCTACCCGTCGGCCAGAAGGTCGGCATCGCTTTCTCCGGCGGTCTGGACACCAGTGCCGCGCTGCACTGGATGAAGCAAAAGGGCGCTGTCCCCTATGCCTATACCGCCAATCTGGGCCAGCCCGACGAAACCGACTACGACGAAATTCCGCGCAAGGCACTTCAATACGGAGCCGAGGCGGCGCGCCTGATTGATTGTCGCAATCAACTGGCGGCGGAAGGCCTTGCGGCACTGCAGAGCGGTGCCTTCCACATTTCTACGGCAGGTGTCACCTACTTCAACACGACACCCCTTGGGCGTGCGGTGACTGGCACCATGCTGGTGGCCGCGATGAAGGAAGACGACGTCAACATCTGGGGTGACGGCAGCACGTTCAAGGGCAACGACATTGAACGCTTTTATCGTTATGGCCTGCTGACCAACCCCTCGCTGAAGATCTACAAGCCGTGGCTGGACCAGTTGTTCATCGACGAACTGGGTGGACGGGCTGAGATGTCGGCGTTCATGACCAAATCCGGCTTTGGCTACAAGATGTCGGCCGAGAAAGCCTATTCGACCGACTCCAACATGCTGGGAGCGACGCACGAGGCGAAGGACCTGGAACAGTTGAGCAGTGGCATCAGAATCGTTAACCCGATCATGGGCGTGGCTTTCTGGAAAGACGAAGTCGCCGTGGCGCGCGAGGAAGTCACGGTGCGCTTTGAAGAGGGTCGGCCGGTTGCCTTGAACGGTGTCGAGTACGGCGACTTGGTGACGCTAATTCTGCAGGCCAACCGCATGGGCGGGCGCCACGGACTGGGTATGAGCGACCAGATCGAGAACCGCATCATCGAAGCCAAGAGCCGCGGCATCTACGAGGCGCCAGGCCTAGCGCTGCTGTTCATTGCCTATGAACGACTGGTCACCGGCATCCACAACGAGGACACGATCGAACAATACCGTGACAACGGCCGCAAACTCGGCCGTCTGCTGTACCAGGGCCGCTGGTTTGACCCGCAGGCCATCATGTTGCGAGAGACCGCCCAGCGCTGGGTAGCGAGCGCCATTACCGGCGAAGTGACACTGGAACTGCGCCGCGGCAACGATTACTCGATATTGAACACCACGTCACCCAACCTGACCTATGCAGCGCAACGCCTGAGCATGGAAAAGGTGGAGGACGCACCCTTCTCGCCGGCCGACCGCATCGGCCAACTCACCATGCGCAACCTCGACATCGTGGACACGCGCGCCAAACTTGGCATCTACGCACAAAGCGGATTACTGTCGCTGGGCAAGGATGGAGATTTCTTGAAGTTGGGCGGCGGAAGTGCCACGTAGCTCCACATCACGTCCTGTGATGACCGTCGCTTCGACGCAGGCCGGTTGTGTCTGGAAGCCTGGCGCTCATACGCTTCGCTTTTTGAAATCGCGCCAGTCCTCCAGACACAACCCGCCTTCTGGAACTTGTTGCTGCACTTGTGTCATTGACTGGAAGAGACACTCACCGGGCGCATACGACTTGGCGCACGTTCCTCGTGAGCGGCGAAGAACTGTCAAATCTTATTGATTCATTGGTGACCTGCCATCCAGACTGATGGGACCTGCACCCGATGCGGAAAGCGTCAAGAAGCCCCCAGCCATTGCCAAGTTCTTCATGAACATAATCATCTGCGTCTGGTCTGAAAAGTTGTGGTGGAAAACCGCACCCCTAGCACAGGTGAAAATTGATGGGTCATCAGAGAATCTTGAACGCCGACTTGATCAGCTTGCGAATCATTGGCGGCACCTCGCCTGCCTTGAACAGGGTGGCAGCCAACGAGAACTGGGTGCGCACAACGCCGCGTTCATGACTGAAGGTCCTGAAACCATAGTGCCCGTGCGCGTTGCCTATGCCCGAGTTGTTGACGCCGCCGAAGGGCAGATTGCCGTGAAGGAACTGCATCAGCGAATGGTTGACACAGGCGCCGCCGGATGTGGTGTTGGTGAGCACCTTGTCGATGTTGGTATCGGTCTGGCTGTAAATGTACAAGGCCAGTGGCTTGGGACCAGCGTTGATGCTGGCGATAACCTCGTCGATCTGGCTATAGCCAATGACCGGCAGCAGCGGACCAAAAATCTCTTCATCCATGATGCGTGCGTCAGCCGGAATTGTGTCAAGCAAGGTTGGCTGGATGAAGCACCCCTCTTCCACCACACCGCCTCCTACCAGGGCTTGGGCACCACGTGCATTCGCGTCATTCAGCAGCGCCTTGACGCGAGCCGTATGACGTGCATTCACCATGTGCGCCAAATGCGGGCTACGCTGCTGATCAGCCAGGGTGCTGCCATACGCCCTTTGAAGCTCTTCGCGGCAGCATTCAACCCATCGGTCCTTGACACTCTCATGCACATAGACGTAATCCGGGGCAATGCAGGTCTGGCCTGAATTGGCGAACTTGGCCCACATGATGTTGCTGGCTGCCAGCTTGAGGTTGGCGCTGGCGTCGACAATCGTCGGACTCTTGCCGCCGAGTTCCAGAGTGACGCTGGCCAGATTCTTTGCTGCTGCTGCCATGACAAATTTGCCTATTGCGGGGCTGCCTGTGAAGAAGATGTGATCAAACGGCAGTTCCTGCAAGGCCTGAGCCACATCGGCCTCGCCTTCGAAGATGGCAACCTCGTCTTCTGCAAACACTTCCCGCACCACCTTGGCAATCAGGCCCGACATGTTCGGGGTCAGCTCAGACGGTTTCAAAATCGCCGTGTTGCCCGCTGCAATCGCCGAGACCAGCGGCCCCAGCGTGAGGTTGATGGGGTAGTTGAAGGGGCCAATGATCAGACAGCGTCCGCGCGGCATATATTGCACGTAGCTGCGGGTTCCGGCTGTCAGCAGGGTGGGCCAAACGCGCTTTGGTTTCATCCACTTTTTGATATTGCTGATGGCGTCGTTGGCCTCGACGCAGATCGGCAGAATTTCAGCCAGATCAACTTCGCCCGGCGGCTTTTTGAAGTCATCGTAGGCGGCGCGGTACCAGTCTTCGGTGTGGGCAATCACGGCATCACGCAGTTTTCGAATCTTGGCGATGCGTTGCAGTGCGGTCGAGTTGCGCAGGCGCAAGGCTGTGGCTGCCTGCAACTCAAAAACGTCTTGCATGCGAGTTCGGTTGAAGTCGGGATTAAGTGCAACGATGGACATGGTGTCTCCAGCAATGAAAACTATTTGAAATACGCTTGGTTGAACCGCAACCAACTCGCATGTTCTACCTCACCAATCAACAAGATTGACTCCGATGATGCACTAAAAATCAGGTGGCGATCTGTCGCGCGATGAAACGGCCCAGGCGATCTGGCCCAATGCTCGTCAAGCGGAACAGCCAGGTCGCCATGAAGCCAACGGGCCAGTGCACCTTGCCAAGGCCACCCCGGTAGGTCGCAGCACGCCAGATCACCTTGGCCACATCATCCGCCGTAAGTTGCGCGCCCAGGCGATTCATGCTGCGGGCGTGAATGCCCGTGAGCATGCCTGTTTGCACGAACAGCGGCATGATGTCCATCACCCGAATGCCGTGGTCCTGCCATTCGATGTTCAGTGCCTCGGTCAATCCTCTGATAGCGAACTTGGTGGTGGAGTA
>CAIVLG010000154.1 GCA_903906695.1 uncultured beta proteobacterium
CGGTGAACGATGCTTGAGTGGGTTCATCCGTCATGGCTTTCGCACATTACATCGCGAACCATCAACCGGTGTAGCAGCTACGGTGTGAATTACTAACCTTTTGCAAGGACTACGCGGTTGCGCCCCCCGTTTTTGGCCGCGTACAGAGCCTCATCGGCGCGGCGCATCGCCGCATCCATATCTGTATCGTCGCCTTGCGGCCAAGAAACACCAATGCTAACGGTCAATGGAATTGACTCGCCTATTGGCGAGGTGATAACAAGCTGGCTTACGGCCAGGCGCAAGCGCTCGGCCAGGACGGCGGTGCCATTGACGTCAAGTTCCGGCGCCAGGAGAACAAATTCCTCGCCCCCAATGCGCGCGGCAAAGTCCGCGCTGCGCAAGGCTTCAGCCAATAATCGAGCGAAGGCTACGATGGCACGATCCCCGCCCTCATGACCATGGTGGTCATTGATATGCTTGAAGTAGTCCAGATCGAACATCAGCAGACTCACGGTGCGTCCGTAGCGGCGAAATCGGTCGAATTCCCGCTTCGCCGCAAGATAGTAGGCGCGACGGTTGTGCAGCCCGGAAAGCTCATCAACCATCGCCAATCGCTCGACTTCGGCGAGTGCAGTCCCCAGTTCGCCTGCCGCGATGCGCAACCGATCTATTTCCTTGAACGGTGGAAAATCCCGGGCGGGAAGATTGCCCTGACGCTGATCGAGTGCCTGGACAATACGCTGGATCGGCCGCAGCAGGTAGCTGCGCATCAGCACAACGCCGCCAGCAAGCAACAGGGCAACACAACCGAGCGCGAGTGCGATTCCACTCAAGCTATGGCGCGCCGCAATGCCGATCTGCTCGGATTCGGTGCGAGCTGTGGCAGCCGTCTGAGTGGCCAGGGAGTCCGCAGCGGTAGAAATCGCGTCGCTGGACGGCTGCCAGAGGGCAATCAATCGCTTTGGCTCCGGCGCGCCGTCTTGGCTCAGCAGGTCGTCGAGTTCCAGGATGCGTCTAAGTGCCTCCGCAATGATAGGGGCGGCCACAGGGTTTTCCATCAGAGTCGGATGGGACGATAGCAAGGTGGCTTCGATAACGGCCTGTGAGCGCGTGATCTTGTCGGGGCGACCAAGCAGGAGGTCGCCACAATGGCGCAGACGCTCAAGGTTGCGAATCGTGTGCTGAGCCTGTATCAGGTCGGGAACCGTCCGCAGAGCGACTTGTGTGGTGGCTTCGGTGATGCGCCACTGTTCGAATAGAAGAATGCCGGAAGCCACGACGGCCATGAGGCTCAATAGCCCGACCACAGACAGCATGACGATGTCGAGCGAAAAAAGTCGACGCTGGCGAGATGATTGGTCGGTCAAGGCCAAGCTACCTGACGCGGAACGGCAGGTACTTCGAGTTGATCTGATCGAGTGCGCCGTTATTCTCGATGCTGTCAATGGCAAGGTTCAAACGGTCGACGAGCGCCTGTCCCTGGGCTTTGCTGACCGCAATTCGCGCCTGGGAAGAAAGCTTCGGGTTGTTCATTGGCTGGGCGCCAAAGCCAGCTGCCAGGAGTTCGCGGTTGGTCAGAATGTTCATGGCCGATCCGAATGGCACGATGGCAGCATCAGCCTGCCCAACTCGCAGAGCCTCATACACGGAAAGCCAGTCACTCATGTGAACAAACTTCCAATCGTGCGCCTTTTCATTGTCGCGGACATACTCTGACTGGACTGTACCGGCTACCGCAGCCACGCGCAGCATTGGCGTGGTTTCCCTGCTGCCCTTTCCGATCCAGAACGAGTTTCCCCGAGAGTAGGGTCGGGTGAATTGAGCGTATTTCTTGCGCTCATCAGTGTCAATCAGGCTGGAAACGGCAAAATCGAGTTCGTGGCTAGCTAACTTGGCCAAAATCTCGGCAAGCGGCAAGTCAACAATCCGGCAATTTGCCTTGATCGACTCGCACAGCTTGCGCGCCACATCGGCGTTGAAGCCGGTGAGTTCACCCTTGTCATCGCGCCAGCTCATTGGTTTGGAATTGACCGCTACCGCGACCCGCAACACGGCCTCGGACGCCATCGCGTTGGCAATTCCCAAGACGACGGGTATGCACCAGATAGTCGAAATAAATCTTAACCGAATCATGTGAAGAAGTATGCGTGACTGACAGCCTCCAGTCAATGTCAACCATGTCCAATGAGAAGACGGAGGCTTCCGAAATGGGGAAAGCTCTGATTGCAGTGACCGTTGGGGATCCTTTGCCACACAGCTGACCTTGCCGGTCAATGCGACGTCGCGCTCAGCGGCGATCAATCGGGAGTTTGTGTCGCAACCGGCCATCCGCCGGAGAAATCGATGA
>CAIVLG010000155.1 GCA_903906695.1 uncultured beta proteobacterium
ATTGCGCCACGCACCCACTGCGCCGGCATGGCACTCAGTCCGGGCAAACCGGCGCCACGACTCAGGGCCAGCAACAGCGTCTCGACCTGATCGTCGGCATGATGTGCAATGGCAATGCTTTTGAACCTTTCCGATGTGCCTTCATCGAGCGCCAGAGCTTCGAACGCGTTGTAGCGGGCGCGACGGGCCGCCTCTTCCGGACTCTGCCCGCCGGCGTGGCGACCATCTACCTTCTTCACGATCAATGGCACGCCAAGTCCAGCACAAAAATTTCGGCAGTGCTGCTCGAAACTGTTGGCCGCAACTTGTATGCCATGGTGAATATGGATGGCAAGGACCTGTCCCGGCCACTTCTGTGCACTAGCCATCAGCAGCGCTGTTGAATCGGGTCCGCCACTGTAGGCCACCGCCAGCGGCAACGCGGGCGAAAAAGCCGCAAGCGCCGCTGCGAAAGTATTCTTCACACGCGCCCCGACCTCGCCGGCAATCGCAACACCCTACTTTGCCGCCACCTTGGTGTCGGTGAAGCGGCCATAGCTTTGCAGGCGCTCGTAGCGCCGATCGAGCAACTCCTTCACCTTCAGATCGCTGACCTGGCGCAGGGCGTCGTTCAACGCTCGCTTCAGGAACGCTGCCATCTGCTTGTGATCGCGGTGCGCGCCGCCAACCGGCTCATTGACGATTTTGTCTATCAGACCGAGCGCCTTCAGCCGATGCGCGGTGATGCCAAGCGCATCGGCAGCTTCTTGCGCCTTGTCGGAGGTCTTCCACAAGATCGAGGCGCAGCCTTCAGGGCTGATCACCGAATAGATCGAATACTGAAGCATCAGCACCTGATCGCCAATCGAAATTGCGAGCGCCCCGCCGGAGCCGCCCTCACCAATGATCGTGCTGATGATCGGAACTTCAAGCTGCGTCATCTCGAAGATGTTGCGTCCGATTGCTTCTGACTGGCCCCGTTCCTCGGCGTCGATTCCAGGGTAGGCCCCCGGTGTATCGACAAAAGTGAACACCGGCAGCTTGAACTTCTCGGCCGCCTTCATGAGCCTCAGAGCTTTTCGATAGCCCTCTGGTTTGCTCATGCCGAAATTGCGCAGGCCGCGTTCTTTGGTGTCGCGCCCTTTTTGCTGACCCAGCACCATGCACGGAGTGCCATTAAAACGTGCCAGTCCGCCAACAATGCTCAGGTCATCTGCAAAATGGCGGTCGCCATGGAGTTCGACGAAATGAGTAAAAACTTCGGCGACGTAATCGAGCGTGTAGGGGCGCTCGATGTGACGGGCAATCTTGGTGATTTGCCAGGGCGTCAAATCGCTGTAGATGTCTTTGGTGAGCTGCTGGCTTTTCTTGGCAAGTTGCTCTATTTCAGACGAAATATCGACTGCCGATTCAGTCTGCACATAGCGCAGTTCTTCAATCTTGTTTTCCAGTTCGGCAATCGGTTGCTCGAAATCGAGGAATGTCCTTTTGGCCACAAGCGCTCCTTCAGTATGCCACCGGCAACGGGTCCAGTGACCGCCAAATATACCAAGTTGCAACGCTGCAATACGGCGCCCAGGCCGCCGCAACTTCGCGGGCGTCGCTGCGACTGACAACATCGCCCGAGAAATAATTCCTGCTGATACCGTTGATCAGACCGACGTCATCGAGCGGCAACACATTGGGTCGCATCATGTGGAAGATCAGGAACATCTCGGCAGTCCAGCGGCCGATACCTCGAATGCTAATCAATTCGGCAATGATCGCCTCGTCGTCCATGGTCTGCCAGGCCGCGACATGGTTGGTGCGGGTATCGAAATGCAGTGCCAGGTCGACCAGGTATTCAACCTTGCGCGCACTTAAGCCAGCCGCACGCATGTCGTCGACCTTGAGTTTGAGCACGTTGCCAGCAGTGAACGTCTTGGGCAGCAACACAAAGCGGTCCCACACGGTCTGCGCCGCCTTGACGGAAATTTGCTGCCCAACGATGCTACGCGCCAGCGTGACGAAGGCGTCGCCCCGGGTCTGCAGACAGGCATTGCCAAATTGCGGAATAAGCCGCTTCAGGACTCGGTCTCGTTTCATGAGGTGCCGGCGGGCTTCGTCCCAATAAGGCGGCTCAAGCACCATGACTGTTGTCTTCGAAATTGTCACTGAACGACCCCCCAACTTGTCCCATCGGGCGAATCCTTGAGGACAATTCCCTGGACCAAGAGTTCCTCTCGGATGCGGTCGGCCTCGACAAAATTTCGCTTGGCCTTGGCTGCCGATCGCTGCGCGATCAAAGCGTCAATCGAGGCCTCGTCAAGTCTTGCGCCAGACTGCAGGAACACCGTGGCGTCTGCCTGCAACAGGCCAATGCATGCACCGAGCGCCTTAAGCAGACCAGCCAACTCAACGGACCCGGTCTTGTTGATTTCGGACGCGAGATCGAACAGCACCGCCACCGCTTCCGGTGTGCCAAAGTCCTCATCCATAGCCATCTTGAAGCGCTTGGCGAAGGGCTGATTCCAGTCGATTTCAACGACTGCCGGGACAACCTGCGCCAAGGCGGTGTAGAGTCGCCTGAGCGCATTGCGGGCGTCGTTCAGATGGACGTCGCTGTAATTCAGGCCGCTTCGGTAATGGGTGCGAACGATGAAGAAGCGCACCGTCTCGGGGTCGTACTTGGCGAGAACTTCGCGAATGGTGAAGAAGTTGCCCAGGCTCTTGGACATCTTTTCATTGTCGACCCGCACAAAACCATTGTGCATCCAAATGCTGGCCAGCGGCTTGCCACTGGCACCCTCGCTTTGCGCAATCTCGTTTTCGTGATGCGGAAACTGCAGGTCGGCACCACCACCGTGAATATCAAAACTCTCGCCCAGCGTCTGACAACTCATGGCAGAACATTCAATGTGCCAGCCGGGGCGGCCTTTTCCATAGTGGTAACCCAAGGCCGCGCTGTCCCACTTGGCGTCCTCGGGCTCGTTGTCCTTGGCCGCTTTCCAAAGGACAAAGTCCAACGGATCGTCCTTGCCATCGAGCACTGCAACACGCTCGCCGGCTCGCAAATCATCGAGCGACTTGCCCGACAGTTTGCCGTAACCCGGAAATTTGCGCACCGCATAGTTGACGTCTCCATTCGGCGCCAGATAGGCCAGACCCTTTTCTTCGAGTCGTCCGATAAGTTCCAGCATCCCAGGCACGTAGTCGGTGGCACGTGGCTCCAGCGTCGGGTTTTCAATTCCCAGCCTGGCGATGTCCAGATGCATGGCCGCTATCATTTCATCGGTGAGCGCGCGAATGCTGATACCGCGCTCAACCGCCCGTTTGATAATTTTGTCGTCGATGTCCGTGATATTTCGCACATAGGTCACCTTGTAAGCGCTGCATTTCAACCAACGCTGCACGACATCGAAGGCCATCATCATGCGCGCATGGCCAATATGGCACAAGTCATAAATGGTCATGCCACAAACGTACATTCGAACGTGGCCGGCTTGCAGCGGCGACAACGGCTCAAGTGCACGCGTCAGCGTGTTATAGATGCGTAAACTCATGGGTGTTGAAGGCAGGGAACTTCAGGAATTCAAGGGGTGTCGGCCTCAATCAAGACGGTGGAAGAGTTGGCTAATCAAGTGAGCACCGAAAAGTACCTCGTGGGCTACAATTGCAGCCAGTATATAGCTGTGCCAACAGGGTTGCGTCACAACAAATTCATAGCCTAGAAATCACAAGACTCCATGAAGCCTTACCACTCTGTTTTTTTCTCCAGCATCCGCTTGCTTGCGCTGGTGCTGTCCTGCATCGCACTGCCGATCCAAGCCGACGAGGCCGCTGACGTCAGTCAATTGTTGCGGGCGGGCAAACTGGGCGAGGCGATGACGAAGGCAGATGCCTACCTCAGCACAAAACCAAATGATCCGCAAATGCGCTTCCTCAAGGGCGTGATTCAGCGCAGTTCTGGCAAGCAGCCCGAGGCGATCGCGACATTCACAAAGCTTACCGAAGACTACCCCGAACTGCCGGAACCCTATAACAATCTGGCTGTGCTTTACGCCGGCCAGGGCCAGTATGACAAGGCGCGGCTGGCATTGGAGATGGCGATCCGAACCAATCCGAGCTACGCCACCGCACACGAAAACCTCGGCGATGTTTATGCCAGACTCGCCAGCCAGGCCTACAACAAGGCGCTGCAACTCGACGGCGCCAATACTGCTGTGCCTCCCAAGCTGGCGCAGATCAACGAATTGTTCAGTGCAACCAACAAAGGCCAACGCCCGGTTGCGCCGGCGGCAAGCAGCACCCCGACCGTGACGACTCCAGCATCTGGCCCGGCCAAGCCGGCAGTGTCGGCACCGGTCAATGCAGCGGCGCCGGTTCTGGCGCCCAGTGCGAGCAGCCCTGTCCCGATCAAGGCGGCTGCTGACAACAACGGCACTGGGGAAGAAGGCAAGGCAGTTGAGGCGTCGGTACTGGCATGGGCCAAGGCTTGGTCTTCCAAAGACATGGCGTCCTACCTAAGTGCCTACGGCAAAGATTTCGTCCCGCCCGGAAAACTATCGCGCAGCGCATGGGAAGAGGATCGTCGCAAGCGCATCGTGGGCAAAACCAGCATCAGCGTGAAACTCGACAGTCTGAGCGTCCAGGTCAGCGGCAACAAAGCCACCGTCAAATTCCGGCAGCAGTACCATTCCGGTGCCCTTGCCGTGTCGAGTCGAAAAACACTTGAACTGACCAAGAATGGCGAGCGTTGGCTGATCAGCAAGGAATCCACAGGCAGTTGATGACCGCGAGCAAATTGCGGCGGTTTTCCCTTTGGAACTATGGCGCGTCGTCGTCGTCTAACCGTTCCATGAGGCGTCAGCTTTCCATTTACTTCATTGCGTCCGCTCTTGCCCTCAGTGCGTCGGCGCAGGCTGCCGCGCACAAGAAGACGGGCAGCAAAAACAAGATCAGAAAGGTGACGCAGGAAAGCCCACCACCAGGACTGGCCGAAGCCAGGCTGATCGGCGTTTACCAATTGGTGGCCAAGTCCCGGATCCGGGAGGCACTGGACCATGCCGAGAGTCTGGTTCGCGACTATCCCAATTTTCAACTGGCGCAGTTGGTCCTGGGCGATTTGCTGTCGGCACGCATCCGTCCTGTGCAAACCGTGGGCGATGTTCCGCTGCCGGTTCCGAACGCTACAGCGACGATGCTCGGCGAATTGCGTGACGAATCGCAGATGCGCCTGAGAGCGCTGCGAGAGCGTCCACCGCCAGGCGCCATTCCGTCGCAATTTCTGGCCCTGTCCGAGCGCAACCGGCATGCGATCGCGGTCGATGCGTCGCGCTCGCGCCTCTACCTTTTTGAAAATCAGGCCAGCGGCTTGACCTTGATCGGTGACTATTACGTTTCGATTGGAAAATCCGGCTTTGAAAAACGCACCGAAGGAGACTTGCGCACCCCGCTCGGCGTCTACTTCATCACCGGCAGTCTCGATCCCCATTCACTCAAAGACTATTACGGGTCCGGTGCCTTGCCGATCAACTACCCCAACGAACTCGACAACAAGCGCGGCAAGACCGGTGGCGGCATCTGGCTCCATGGCACACCCCGTAACCAGTTTTCGCGACCACCCCAGGCAACCGATGGTTGCGTTGTGCTGGCCAACCCGGACCTGGTCCGCATCATCCAGACCGTGCAGATCCGCACCACGCCGGTCGTTATCGCAAAGAGCCTGCAGTGGATCAAACCCAACGTCGCGCGATCTCAGAGCAAACCTTTTGAGGCGGCATTGGCTGCCTGGCAAAACGCCAAATCACACGGCAACCTGGACCAGGTGCTCAGTTTTTACAGCTCAAACTTCGGCAGCAACGGCAAGACGCTGTCCGAATGGACCCCGGCATTGCGCAGTCAGATCGACCGGGTTCGGGGACGTTCGGTTCAATTAAAGGACCTGTCGCTGCTGCACTGGACAGATGCCAGCGACACCATGGTCGTCACCTTTGGCGAGGTTGCTGACGGCAGCCGCAGCGGACCGACACGGCGACAATATTGGGAGCGCCGTGGCAATCAGTGGAGAATTTTTTATGAAGGAGTTGTCGGATGAAATCATTGAGTGTTCGCCTGTTCGCTGCTATGGCAGTGGCGCTTGCGGCGAGTTTTCTTTCAGTCGAAAACGCGGTCGCCGAGCAAGCGCCGCGGGTCAAGTTTGCCACCAGTGCTGGCGATTTTGTGGTCGAGGTCTACCCTGACAAGGCCCCCAAAACCGTTGCAAATTTCTTGCAATATGTGAAGGACAAGCACTACGACGGCACCATCTTCCACCGCGTGATCGACAACTTCATGGTCCAGGGCGGTGGCTTTGACGCCAAGTTCAACCAGAAGCCAACACGGCCTCCGGTTGCGCTGGAGGCCAGCAACGGACTCAAGAACGACCTTGGCACCATTGCCATGGCGCGTACCAGTGACCCCAACTCAGCCACTGCCCAGTTCTTCATCAACGTCAAGGACAATGCGATGCTCAATGCGCCCGCCCCTGACGGCTATGGCTACACCGTCTTCGGCAAGCTTGTCAGCGGCTCTGAAGTCATTCAAAAGATCAAGGGCACTGCAACCGGTGCCGGCGGACCGTTCACCAGCGACGTACCGAAGACCACCATTTTGATCAACTCCGCAACTCTTGAAAAGAAATCATGAACAAGCCCCAAGTCGAACTCCACATCGCCAACCATGGCGTTATCACCCTTGAACTGGACTCGGAAAAAGCGCCGAAGTCAGTCGCCAACTTTCTAAGCTATGTCAACAAGGGCCACTACAACAACACCATCTTTCACCGCATCATTCCCGGCTTCATGGTTCAGGGCGGTGGCATGGAACCCGGCATGAAGGAAAAGCGTGGCGACAAGCCCGTCGATAACGAGGCCAACAACGGACTCAAAAATCTCCACTACACCGTTGCAATGGCGCGCACCAGTGATCCGCACTCGGCTACCGCACAATTCTTCATCAACGTGGCGGACAACGCTTTTCTCAACCACACCGCCGTCTCGGCCCAGGGCTGGGGTTATGCAGTGTTTGGCAAAGTCGTGTCAGGCACAGAGGTGGTGGACAAGATCAAGACTGTCAAGACGGCTCGCCGCGGTTATCACGATGACGTGCCGGTGGAAGATGTGATCATCGAGAAGGCAGTAGCGCTCTGACATGAGCGCAGTCGTCGCGTCCGAAACCGCGGCGTACCAAAGCGCGCCCACAACACCAGCCTTGTTGCAGGCGCCGGCCCACTGGCAGAGCGTCGATTTCATCTCCGATCTGCACCTGCAGGCCGGTGACGACGCCACTTTCTCTGTCTGGCGCGATTACATGCGAGACTCGCGGGCCGATGCGCTATTCATCCTCGGTGATTTGTTTGAAATTTGGGTTGGCGACGACGTACTCGATGATGGTGCGGATCGGGGCACGTCCAAAGCGCCCACTGTGGGGCCGGGTTTTGCGCTGCAGTGCGCTGAGGTGCTTGCAGCCGCTGCGCGGCGCATGGCACTCTACTTCATGCATGGAAATCGCGACTTCTTGCTCGGTACCGCCTATGCCAATGCCTGTGGCATGACACTGCTCGATGACCCCAGCGTGCTCGACTTCGCCGGGCAACGTTGGTTGCTCTCGCATGGCGACGCGCTGTGCCTGGAGGACCGGGACTACATGACGTTTCGGACCCAGGTCCGCAGCAAACGGTGGCAACAGGACTTTCTGGCCAAGCCGCTGACCGAACGCCAATCGATCGGCCGCCAGTTGCGCACCGAAAGCGAGGCGCGCAAGAGTAGCCATCAGGTCAACGCGGTGATGCAGGTTGACGTGGACGCTGCTGCAGCCCGCGACTGGCTGCATGCAGCCGGCACCAGCACTCTGATTCACGGCCATACTCATAAACCGGCCGAGCATGATCTGGGCAAGGGACAGCGCCGCATCGTGCTAAGCGACTGGGACGGCGGCGCCAGTCCAGCGCGTGCTTGCATCCTGCGCTTGAGCAAAGGGGCTCGTGATGGAACCGCGGGTGATGCCTTGATTGAACGTCTGGCGGCAACTTCGGCCTGAGAAATCGCTCACAGTCTGACTTCGTCGATCTGGGATGGATCCAGAAACTGCTCGGCATAGAGCTTGTAGACGCCTTTTTGGATGAAGATGTCAAAGAGGTCGGGATCAATGTGACCATTGGTCTTGAACTTGTTCATGGTCGCCAACGCCTGCGAAAGTTTCATGCCTGACTTGTACGGCCGATCTCCGGCTGTTAGTGCCTCGAAGATGTCGGCAATTCCCATGACGCGGGCCTGCACCGACATTTGCTCGCGTCGCAAGCCTTTCGGATAGCCCTTTCCATCCATGCGTTCGTGGTGGCCACCGGCGTACTCAGGCACATTCTTGAGGTGCTTGGGCCAGGGCAGTTGCTCGAGCATCCTGATCGTTGTCACGATATGCTGATTGATGGTCTTACGCTCGTCGGCGGTCAGGGTTCCGGCACGAATCGTCAGGTTTTCAAGTTCGTCGGCACTCAAGAATTGGGTCTCCAGGCCATTGACGTCGCGCCAGACGCGCTCGCTGCCGATCTGGCGCACACGCTGCAATGCAGCCTCCGACATGGTCTCGCCACCGATGTTCGCGCTGCGCAAGAACTCACGTTCAGCATCAATTGACTCCAGTGACGCTTGACATTCAGCGCTGATACCCGCTTCGGCCTGCGCATCGGCGCAGGGGCGCAGCGCAAGTTGCTGGCGCAAGGCATGGATTTCGGCGTCGCGCTTGAGCACTTCAAAACGAGTGTCAATCAGGTGCACACGATCAAACAAGGTTTGCAATTTGGTGGCTTTGTCAACCACGTGAACCGGGGTCGTGATCTTTCCGCAATCGTGCAGCAGACCTGCAATCTTGAGCTCGTAGCGATCACGATCATCCATCCGGAACGCGGCAAGCGGGCCCTCGGTCGTCTCAGAGACGGCTTCAGCGAGCATCATGGTCAGTGCCGGTACGCGCTGGCAATGACCGCCGGTGTAAGGCGACTTCTCGTCAATTGCCAGATTGATCAGATTGATGAACGATTCAAACAACTCTTCCAGTTGCGTCAACAACATGCGATTGCTCAGCGCAATGGCCGCTTGCGACGCCAGCGATTCAACCAGACTTTGATCTGCCAGCGAAAACGCCACGACCTGCTGGCTGTCATGCGCCTGTGCATTGATCAATTGCAGCACGCCGATCACTTCGCCTTCGTGATCCTTCATCGGCACTGCGAGCATCGACTGCGAACGATAGCCAGTACGCTCGTCAAAGCGGCGCGTGCCGGAGAAGTCAAAATTTTGCTCGGTGTAGGCGTCGACGATATTGACAGTCTGCACATGGATCGCGGCGTACGCCGCCACCAGGGAATCGTTGGGCGCGCCGGATTCGTCATGCAAAGGCAGATCGGGAAAACTGATGGCACTGCCGGAAGTTCCTCCCATTGCGATCTGCAAGGAGTCGGTTCGCAACATCTCGAAACGGAGTTTCTTGCCGTCGTCCTTCATGCGATACAAGGTACCACCATCGGCATTCGTAATGGTCTTGGCCGCCAGCAAGATCCGCTCGAGCAGGCGCGTGATGTCGCGCTCCCTCGAAAGCGACGCACCAATGTCATTGAGCTGCTCAAGTCGATCGAACAAGTCATCGGCAGAATCCATGGCATCCATCCCCTACTTGTGTGTTTGGCTGACAGACCAAGGCATGTCCGCAGTCATCAGGAATTTTCTCGGGACAGCGTCCGGCGCAGACCTGTCCCCAACTAATTGGGCCTCAGCAATATTTTCAAAGCATTTTGCAATCGGCGCGCCTGACCCACATCATAAGCACTGGCCAGCACCAACGCTGCATCCTGGCCCCAGGTTTGCGCTGGTGCCGGATCGTGGCGCCGAGTCAGCAGTTGTAACTGAAGCGCGCGACGTGCATCGAGGTGCTCGGCGGGCGTCGGTAACTCGGATGCCATTTCCAGGCGCAATAGCGCCACGCCAGCGGCGTCGACTGGCGCCTGTGCCAATGCTTTTGTCCAGAGCGCTCGGATTGCCGGCGTCACTCGGCTGCCGAATTCCTGAACGGAAGGCATGAGCGAGGCGTCGCGGCGCTCCCACGCCGTCAGTACCTGGGTCAGCGCCTCGCCGTGCGCCTGCGCCGCCAATTTTCGCAGCGCCAATTGCGCGTGCTCCACTGCGTCGCGCTGGGCGCGAAATGCGGCATCTCCCAGGCGTGGCGCCTCCTGCCACGCTATGGCTGACCCAGCGCGCCCAGCCGGACCGTCACCACGCGGCGACCGACCATCCGGACGAGGTGCCAATCCATCGTCACGCGCACCGCGTGACTTATCTCTTGGATTCTCCCTGCCGCCAGCCTTTCTCTCCCCGGGCTTGCCGCCGCGACCGATGGATGCCGGCTCAGTCTTCTTCATCCCGGGTCTATCGTCGCCACGTACGGCCAGCACTGGCTTGACGGCGGGCTTGTATGGTTCGGGCGTCACGTCCGAAGCCGTTGAGCTTGATTGAACCGTGTTGTCGACAACTTGTTCCATGCCCACCTCGGGAACCGCTTCGGTGCCCGACTGCGATGCACCGACCGCCGCAACCGCGGTGTTCACCTCGACCACCGCAAGCTGAACCGCTGCCTTGGCTTGTGCCTGTCCGCGCAACGCTGCTTCAAGCGCATTCATGGCAGTGCGAATCGCAAGCGCATCGCCTGCGAGATTGGCCGCCTCGAGCGTTTTCGCCGCTTCCAACACCACACGGTCACGCTCGCCCAATGCGGCGTCGGCCTTTTGACGCTCCGCCGTCTTGCGATTGAAAGCTTCGTCAATCGGCTTGCGAAAGGCATCCCACAATTTTTGCTCATGACGCCGATCCACCGGCACCCGGTGAACTTCCGCTTGCCAGCGCTGTTGCAACGCCTTGACCGCGTCAATGCGCAGCTCGACCGCATCGCCCAGCACCCTGGCCTCTTCGATCATCGCCTGACGGGCCCTAAGACTGTCCTTTTGCTGCAATTCCAAGGGCGCACTGGCATCGTGGATAGCCGCCTTCCACAGCGGCTGCAATTCGGCAAATATCTTCTCCCCAACATGGCCAGCCTCGCGCCAACGATCTGCAAACTGGTATAGCAGGCGATTGAAGCCTTTCCAGTCGTCGTCGCGCGCAGTGCGGTTCTCGGCCGCCCATGCATTGAGCTCCTCAATCAGCGCCAGACGCTGGGCGCGGTGCTCGGCCGACTCCGCTTTGACTTTTTCGAGCCAGGTTTCAACCACCTTGTAGGCTTCATTGCAAGCCTCATCAAAGCGCTTCCACAGCGCATGATTGGGAACGCCCCCCTGATCGGTTTGCTTCCATTGCTCGCGCAGGGTGCGCAGGTTTTCCTGCATCTTGCGCCCGCCAATGGCCTGGCCTTCCGGACGATTCAACAAAGCTTCGGCTTTCTGAACCAGTTCCTCACGCAGCTGATCGGCACGCCAACGCTGCCAACCCTCCAGTTCTCCGGCAGCGGCCAGCGCCGCATGGACCTGATTCTCCAATTTGTCGTCGATGATCTTGCCATATTCCTTCAATGCATGACGCAGGGCCGAAGCCGCACCGGCACTGGCTTTGCCATGTCCCTCGGCAATCTCCAGCTCAAGTTTCGACAACGCATCGCGCACAGCCGCAACCGCCTGGGCCCGGATCTCGGGGTCGATTGCGGGGCGCTTCGCTCGTGCCGCAAGCTCCATCACAATGCCCCTTGCGACGCGAAGTTCTTCTGCCCATACCGGAACCGGCGGCAGGATCGCGGCAACATCTTCAGCTGCGCTACAGGCTTGCGCCAAGGCGGCGCGGAAAGCCTCCCACACCACCAGCAATTGACTGCGAGAGGCGTCCAGCAAAGGCGGAAACCGGACCTCGACACTGGGCCAATTGGCATCACCCAACAGACCTGTTGCCTGTACCTGCCAATGCTCCACATCAGAGCGCAAACCCTCCAGCATCGCCTGCGCATCACGCCACGACTTGGTCGACAGAACCTCGATCCGTTGCGCCAGCAGCACGGCGGCTTCACGCTGGACCTGCACCCGATGCTGCAAGTCCTCGATGACTTTGACGCGCTCACTCAATTGCGTCTTCAGCGTCGCCAGGGGTTCCTTGCTCAAGGGCGCACCCGCCTTGGCCGCGTCTCGCTGCCAAGCCATGGCGTCAGCGATGTTGAGTTTGGTCAACGCCAGCAGCGCCTGAGCCTTATCGGCCCATTCCTGCGCGATCGACTCCTGCCCCTTGCTGCGTTTGATTTCATCAAGTTTCTCCCGCAACAGCTTGGCTGCACCCTTGTCTTTGCTGCTGAGTTCCTTGAAAACGGCCTGCATTTGATCGACGCTGGGCGAAAGACTCAGCCAGTCCCTGATTCTTGCAGTGCGCTCGCTCGACGTGTGCGCTGAAAAAGCACCACCGCTTAAGAGATCAAGCGGGTGTGGCTCGCTTGCTTTGGCCGGAATCTGGGTCGTTGCGGGAACCGGGTCAGTTTTTTGGTTAGCGGAAAAGGGGAACATGGATGGAAAGAACAGGAAAGAGGAGCCCAGCCACATGGCGACTAGGGTTGAAGCCCTATTTTCGCCTCAATTTTCCTGATCCGGCAACAATAAAACGAAAGCCCGATGGGCCGGTTGGAAACCGAACCGCCGGGCTTGACAGCTGACACAAGGTCCATGCTGTCTGGGCTCGCGCGATGGGAGGGTATGGTCCCAGCGCGCTGGGCAGCAAAAGATTGCTACCACTGATCGCCGGGGCCGCTTTATCGCAGCTACCTTGCGGTAGGGACTGGCTACTGCCGGCTTGTCGCCCGTCATCAGACAGGCAACCTCAGTTTAGGACAGCAACAGATGGAACTCAACTCTTTATTGCGCATAAGGAAAACGGTTTATATGGTTGACGTGATATATAATGAAACCATAGAATGCGCCCATCCCGAGCTAACCAAGGGACAACCCGAACCCGCTGCCGAACCCGGCATTTTTCAATTTCCCGCGAAACCATCCTGAGCGATGCGGGCTATTGATGACGTACCAACCCAAACGAGGTGCTGAGAGCATGCACTGCTTGCAGTGCGGCACACAAGTCCCCCGCGAACGAAGGAAGAGCTATGACGGCGTCAAGAAAATTCACTCTGGGTCTCAAGATTCTTGCAAGCGACATTGCCCAAGGTATCTTAGAAATCACACAAAACAGCTTTGCCCTGGTGGGACTGGCTGTCATTTTTGCCCTGATCGCTTTGACAGCACACCCCGAACTGCGTCAATTTGGCGAAGTCAAACTCTTTGGCTGGCTACAAACCCGCCAGTCACCCATGACAGCTTGGGCCGGCGCGATGGATGCCGTTGACCGCGCCACCGCCAGCAACCCGCAAGACTTGCCCAAGCAACAAGCTGCAGTGGCCTACTGGCTCAGCAAGAAATATCGGGTTGCGCCCGAGCCACTCAGCGCCCTGGTCACCGCGGCCTACGAAATCGGAATGCACAGCAAACTTGACCCCACGCTGCTGCTGGCCGTGATGGCAGTGGAGTCAGGCTTCAATCCATTTGCCCAGAGCCCGGTTGGGGCACAGGGCCTGATGCAGGTGATGACTCAGGTTCACAGCGACAAATACGAAAGCTTTGGCGGCAAACTGGCCGCCTTCGATCCGTTGACGAACCTGCGGGTTGGAGCCAGCGTATTGCAAGAATGCATCAGCCGGGCCGGATCGCTCGAAGGCGGCCTGAAGTACTACGTGGGCGCCGCCAACAATGAAGACGACAGCGGCTACGCTGGCAGGGTGATGGCCGAGCATTCCAGGCTGCAATTGGTAGCCAAGGGCCTGTCCGTCCCGCCGAGTCAGAGCCAGCCGCCAGCGACGCCAACTTCCGTCAAGTCCGATCGCAACCAGGTCAAGGTCGCGAGCCTCATGCAGACCGGGCAATATTGATGATCTGATGTTCACACGCCGACCAGAACCACTATGTACCACCGAAATATTCTCATAGAGCAAACTGACCCCGAAATCTTTGCCGCCATTCGGGCAGAGAACGAGCGTCAGGAACAGCATATCGAACTGATCGCCAGCGAAAACTACACCTCGCCCGCCGTCATGGCGGCGCAGGGCACGCAGCTGACCAACAAATATGCCGAAGGCTATCCTGGCAAGCGCTATTACGGTGGCTGCGAATTTGTTGACATCGCCGAACAGTTGGCGATTGATCGCGTCAAACAACTTTTTGGCGCCGATTGCGCCAACGTGCAGGCGCATTGCGGCGCCTCCGCCAATGAAGCCGTTTTTCTGGCCTTTTTGAAGCCTGGCGACACGATCATGGGCATGTCGCTTGCCGAGGGCGGTCACCTCACTCACGGCATGGCCCTGAACATGAGCGGTAAATGGTTCAATGTGGTCAGCTACGGCCTCAATGACAAGGAAGAAATCGACTACGACGCGATGGAGCGAAAGGCCCACCAATCGAAGCCCAAACTCATCATTGCCGGCGCCTCGGCCTACAGCCTGCGCATTGATTTTGAGCGTTTTGCCAAAGTCGCCAAAGATGTGGGCGCCATCTTCATGGTCGACATGGCGCATTACGCGGGCCTGATTGCCGCTGGCGTCTACCCCAATCCGGTGCCGCATGCCGATGTCGTGACTTCGACCACCCACAAGAGCTTGCGCGGTCCGCGCGGCGGCATCATCCTGATGAAGGCCCAGCACGAAAAGGCGATCAACAGTGCCATCTTTCCGGGTCTGCAGGGCGGTCCCCTGATGCATGTGATCGCCGCCAAAGCCGTCGCCTTCAAAGAGGCTTTGGCGCCGGAATTCAAGACCTATCAGCAGCAGGTGCTGATCAATGCCCGCGTCGTCGCTGAAACGCTGACCGAACGCGGCCTGCGCATCGTCAGCGGCCGCACCGAAAGCCACCTCATGCTGGTGGACCTGCGGGCCAAGGGCATCACCGGCAAAGAGGCCGAAAGCGTGCTGGGCGCTGCCCACATGACCATCAACAAGAACGCCATTCCGAACGACCCCCAGAAGCCCATGGTCACCAGCGGCGTACGCATCGGCACGCCGGCCCTGACGACGCGCGGCTTCAAGAACGACGAGGCTCGCGTCACCGCCAACCTGATCGCCGACGTGCTGGACAATCCGCGCGACCCGGCAAATATCGAGGCGGTGCGCGCCAAGGTCAATGCGCTGACCCGCCAGTTCCCGGTTTACGGCTGACCTCTGGATGAAGTGCCCGTTCTGCGGTCACTCGGAGACTCAGGTCATGGAAACCCGGGTCGCCGAAGACGGCGACTTCATCCGTCGCCGGCGCCAGTGCGCTTCTTGCGAAAAGCGCTTCACCACCTACGAACGGGCCGACGTCAGCTATCCGATGGTCGTCAAGAAAGACGGCCGCCGCATCGAATACGAGCGTGCCAAGCTCATCGCCTCGATGCAACTGGCGCTGCGCAAGCGCCCCGTCAGCATCGAGCAAGTCGATGGCGCGATCGAGCGCATCGAAGAAAAACTGCTGAACCTGGGTCTGCGCGAACTGCCCTCGGGGCGCATTGGCGAACTGGTCATGCGTGAGTTGAAGAAACTCGACAAAGTGGCCTACGTGCGGTTTGCCAGCGTCTACCGCAGTTTTGAGGACATCGACGATTTCAAGACGCTGGTGGACGAAGTCCGGCGCTGACGTCGAGCACTCTGTTGATCGCAGTCGGCCCGGCATGCCCTTGAGACCTCGCTTCGGCTAGGCCTAGTACCTAGGTACTACTTTAGGCAATCAAAACTACTGCATAGCGCACGGTGATAACCGGTAGCTGGCTACTGACAAAAAGGTAGTTCCGCTTCATTGGCAGACGGCCCCAATTCTTTGAAACTAGCCTCATCGCAAATCTCAAAGATGTACCCCCCCGTGCCAATCATTCATACCCTGTTGATCACCTTGCCGGCCTCTCCCATGCCAAACTTGGTGGCGGCTAAATCGAACGATTGACTCGACTTCTATACTGGAGAATCGACATGAAACAATCATTGAACAGGTTTCTGACCTCGACCTCCTTGGCCTGTCTGACCATGCTGGCGGCCCCGCTGGCGCAGGCTCAAAGCAACGGCCTGGGCATTGACTCTGGCCTCGGCGTGCTGTCGTTTGGTAACTTCACTGCGCCGAGCGCCGATGTTCAGGGTAAGGTCGCGGTCGGTGGAAATGCCAGCATTGCAGGCTATACGATTAACAGTGCCTGGCCTTACACCCAAGCTCTGTATGGCGGAACAGGCCTGACGGTCGGCGGCAATCTTGACATCTCAGGCGGCTCTATTTTTGGCAACACCGTGGTTGGAGGGAATCTTGCGGTGACCAACGGAACCAGCTTCAACGGCAGCGTTCAGGTGGCCGGCAACTTGTCCACCTCAACTGGCTGGTTGTCAGCGCAGAGCATCAGCTATGGTGGCACTTCGAATCTGTCGCAATGGCAAAGCCCTGCGCCGGTTCAAGTGAACGCGGCCAGCATTCAAACCGGCATCAACTTTGCTGCGGAACAGCAAAGACTGACCAGCCTGTCCCAAAGTTTTGACGCAATGGCCAATACCGGCACCAGTTACCTGCAAAACAGCACACTGGTCTTGAACGCCAATAATGCAAACGTGGCAGTATTTGACTTGACCGCGGCCGATGTCACCGGCATCTCGGGCATGCGCCTGGACAATTTCAACGCCAACACCACGGTGATCCTGAACGTGCTTGGTCAGACCGTCAACTTCACGACGGGCGGTTACCAAAACTTCAACCTGGCATCGGACCTTGCGGCGGGCCATGTCCTGTTCAACTTGCCCCAGGCAACCAGTGTCACATTCACCAGTGGCGTCTACGCTTCTTTTCTGGCACCACTGGCACAGTTCAACACGGCCGGCGGCGGCTTTATCGGTGGTCAGGTAGTGGTGGCTGGCTGGTCCGGCATCGGCCAAGTGAATGACACCCCATTTGTTTCTGCCGTCCCAGAACCCGAAACCTATGCCATGCTGCTGGCCGGTCTCGGCTTGATCGGGTTCACGGCTCGGCGGCGCAAACTATCGACCGCCAATGCCTGACTCGCGTTGTTAACGTGAACGACTGGCAAGCGAACAAAACTAACCGCAATCGCTGGCCAAACCCTTTTTTAACCGGGCGCGTCCGGTGCTGCTTAAGACCAGTTGCCGGACGTCGGGCTCCGACACCGGAACCAGACACAGTGTGAAAGTGCCCGCCTGGAACGCTCCGGTGACGAGTTTGGCCGAGCCCGAGGCGCTGTAGGACACATAGTTTGAAACCGGCTGGTTGCCGGTCAACTTCAGCCCGTCGGCAACCGGTCCATGGCGTTCAATCACTTGCTCCCCTTCATCCAGCGCGGCGTCATTGTCGGCGTCGTGAAACACGATCCAACCCTGCTCCCAACCCCCGCTTGGGGCACACGATTGGCCGTCGGCCGACTTGCACAAGACGGCTCTGGCATTGCGCTTGATCGCCTCCGAGCGCGCCAGATTCATGCTTGCGAGAAGCTCGCTGCTCAAGGCGATCGATCTCTGAGAATTGACGATGCCATTCATCGACGGCGCTGCCATGCTTAGCAGAACGACGCCCAATGTCATCACAACCAGGAGTTCGACCAGCGTAAAGCCGGTCTGCGGGGACGGCAGAACCGACTTGCTTCGAATGACCCGAGGGCACATGATGAAACAAATGGTGCGCCAAAAACCTCCTCAGGTCAATGCCAAATATTTCCCTTTTGACCAGTGTTTACCCTACCAGGAAGCGCTGCCCCAAAGTCGCTGCCCGCTTTCGCTGA
Organism: uncultured beta proteobacterium; assembly: GCA_903906695.1. Classification (GTDB taxonomy): domain Bacteria; phylum Pseudomonadota; class Gammaproteobacteria; order Burkholderiales; family Burkholderiaceae_C; genus Rhodoferax. The sequence goes on from CAIVLG010000155.1 coordinate 17,796, forward strand.
TCGATATATTGCCATCACCGACCTGAGTGCCCCCTGACGTCGGCGTGGCTGTCAAAACATATGTCTGGGACGGCGCCGTAATGTTCAGCGCCAGGGTGTAGCGACCATCATTGGTCGCGCCGCTGGTGCGGCCCAGGCCGCCGGCACTGGTGCCGTTGTAGGCGGTCGTCACGCTGGCGGCGTAGGCATTCGAATTGAGAAATATCTTTTCCTGCAGGCTCGCAAGGTCCAGCAGCTCGGCCTGTGCCTGCAGTCTGGCCGCACGAACCACATGCTGCTGATAACTCGGCAAGGCAACCGCCGCCAAAATCGCCACGATGGCCACCACGATCATCAGTTCGAGCAGGGTAAACCCTTTGACTTTCATGTGCTTCACAAGCTATTCCCCAATCAATTCAGTCGGCGAACCGCTCCGCCACCGCCCTATGGTGCCACAAGTTCGCGCCACGAAATCCGTCCGGTTCGGGCCGCCTGGCGCGCGCGCTCATCGCCGCCAGTCTTCAGCGACCCCGCCGAACTGGCGACCGTCTGGGTGGTCGTGACGTTCAGTGCATCGACCGTGACAATCGTCACGCTGCCGTCCGAATTCACGGTGCTGGTGATAGTGGCATGAGTGCCATCCGAGTACATGATGGTGGTGGTCGTCACGTTACCGACAATCGTCGTCGTCACCGAGGTGATGGTGCCGCCAGAGCCGCCCGAGCTGCCAGCCAGACTGCCGATGTGCGGATCGGTGGAGCCAGCCGCCTTGGCCACCGTCGTCGAGGTGCCGGTGTCGGCCGGCGGCGTCTTGGTCCAGCCGGAGCTGTTAAAACATTTGCCGTTCGGATGGTGCCAGTAGGTCGCGTACTCCATCAGCACATAGTTCGCATATTGGTCAGACTTGACGCGCCACCCGTATTCCGGACGTCCCGCCACATTCTGTTCGATGGCGGAATTCGGCGTCGTATCGCGAATCAGCTGGAACGTCAGCGCGCCATTGTGTCGAGCACCGGTCGCGGTCGCAGGTGTGGTCGAATTGGACCAGCCGCTGGTTCCCGGGCCGTTGACGCCATTGGTCGGCGGAATCACCGGCTGGTACATATTGCCGTCATGCGACCCGACCGCCTGCCAGACACAGCTGTAAATCGTCGGGATCAAGCCAGCGCGGATGTCGCCGTTGCCCCACCAGTTCTTGGCAGACAGCGCATCGACCGGCATGTTGAAGGCAAGGCTGCCGATCGGCTTGGGTGCCGCCAGTCTTTGCGCATCGGTCGTCGCCGATGCCGGCGGCCAGACCACATTGGGGTCACGTCGGTAGGTCTGCAAGCTGGCCAAATCCAGCGTCGAACTGGTCTCGTAGTTCTTCAACAGAATGTAGCCGTAATCAACGTTGTAAAGATAGCTCGGGTCCCCAATGTGCAGTTTGACCGCCGGACTGAGGTACTGGTTTTGCACCAGCAGCTTGAAGTTCTGATTCAGCGACGGTATGCCGTTGCTGATCAGCAAGGTCGTGCTGCTTGGGTTTAGCATATTGACACCGGTGACGTCAAACACTTTGTCGTACTGGTGAAAGTGGGTGTCGTATTTGCAGTCGGTGCTGGTGCAGGTGTCGCCGACACTGCCCGCATCGGCTCCCGAGTTATTGAAGGCGGTTGCCGTCAGCGCCGGTGCAAAATTGGTCCAGCCGGACTGGGTCACCGCCGGCGAGCCAGGATTGGCGGCAGCCGCCGCAACACCCGTGACACCTCCGGCGGTGTTGGTGGTCGTGAAGGACAATCCGCCTCCACCACACCACCAACACCACCCCCCCCCACCGGTACTGCCAAGCTGAATTTGCTGACCGTTATTGCTGCCGTATTGGGTCGTTGACTGGTCGACGATACAAACAACGTTGCTGCTCTTGGCGGCGCACAGCGGCGTAACGCTGTTGCCACCCACATAAGCCTTGTAGCTACCACCGGTACCCATCGCAGCCACCACGTCGGCAGCGGCCTGCGCGGCCGTATTGCTGGAGCCCGAAGCAATGGTAATGCTGCTGCCATAGGCACCGTGGTTACCGACCTGGATACTCTGGTTGTTGTTCAAATCATTGTTGATCGAGTACGAACTGCTGGAGCCGCTGAAAGTAATGAATCCGGTCGGCGGCACCGCTGTGACAGCGGCAACAGCCGGACTCGCCGGAATCGCTGCCTGCCCAGCCACCAGCGTCTGCGAAGTGCCCGCTCCAATGCTGATGGCCTGGCCGTTGTAGGCGGCGCCGACGGGCGCCTTGATGGTGATCACATTGTTCGACACGGTGGCGGTGAAACCGCCGGTCACGTCGTTCGCGATGGTGCTGGCGTTGGTGTTGCTGGCAGTGCCGTTGGTGATATCGGTCACCGTCAACGCGGGCACGATGGTGACGCCGTCGACGGTGATGGCGCCCAAGGTGGCCGGGAACGGGCTATGCTGACCGGTGGTACCGACCGTGATGGTGGCGCTGGCCTGGGTACCGCCGCTCGGCGGCGCGAAGAAGATGTCGACGTCAAAGTGCCCGCCCGTGACGCCGGTCTGCGTACCCAGGGTCACAGACGAAAAATTGACGTCCGGATTCTGATTGAACAAGGTGTTGTTCAAGGTACTCAACTGCACCAGAACCGGCTGCGACATGACGCCGATGCCGATCAGTTTTCCGACCGGTATGCTGTCGGTTGTACCGGTTAGAGGGCTTGCCAATTTGACGCGGTCGTCGTCGTCCAGAATATGGTTGCCGCTCAGATCAAGGAAGGGCAAATTCGACACCGGGGCGCCACCGCTCAGGTAGTCGAGTTCCATCAGCCAATCTTCGCCATAGACGCTGGAGCCACCGACCGTGTTGGTCACGGTCGGGTTGTAGCCGGTGAAGTAGAAGCGTCCGCTTTCAATGAAGCTGCCGTCGCCGACCACCTTCTCTCCGGCCGGCAAGGCAACCTTCCAGCCTTTGTGATTGCTGGCACCGGCGGCCCAGTTCGGCTGATTGACCGAGGCAGTGCGAACGCGGCTGGTACATGGCGTTGCCGCCACCGCGGTGCCGGAGGTGTAGCAGCGTTCGGTCAG
>CAIVLG010000156.1 GCA_903906695.1 uncultured beta proteobacterium
CAAGACAGTCGCCATCATCGGCTATGGTAGCCAGGGTCACGCCCACGCGCAAAATTTGAACGACAGCGGTGTCAAAGTTGTTGTCGGATTGCGCAAGGCAGGCGCGTCGTGGACCAAGGTTGAAAAGGCCGGACTCAAGGTAGCCGAAGTCGCCGAAGCGGTTCGCGCTGCGGATGTGGTCATGATCTTGTTGCCGGACGAGCATATCGGTGCCGTCTACGCCAATGACATCGAACCCAATATCAAGCCGGGCGCATCGTTGGTTTTTGCGCATGGATTTAATATTCACTATGGTCTGGTCAATCCGCGCGCCGACCTCGACGTCTGGATGGTGGCCCCGAAGGCGCCGGGTCATACGGTGCGCGGCACCTATGTGCAGGGCGGCGGCGTGCCGCAACTGATTGCGGTGCACCAGGACAAGTCGGGCCGGACACGCGATCTCGCATTGAGCTATGCGATGGCCAATGGTGGTGGCAAGGCCGGCATCATCGAGACCAGTTTCCGCGAAGAGACCGAGACCGATCTGTTCGGTGAGCAGGCGGTTTTGTGCGGGGGTACAGTGGAACTCATCAAGGCCGGTTTCGAGACCCTGGTGGAAGGCGGCTATGCGCCCGAGATGGCCTATTTTGAGTGCCTTCATGAACTCAAGCTGATTGTGGACATGATTTACGAAGGCGGCATCGCCAACATGAATTACTCCATTTCCAACAATGCCGAATATGGCGAGTATGTGACCGGTCCGAAAATTGTGACGGGCGCGACCAAAGACGCGATGCGACATTGTTTGAAAGACATTCAGAGCGGCGAGTACGCGAAGAGCTTCATCCTTGAAAACAAGGCTGGCGCGCCCACGCTATTGAGTCGTCGGCGTTTGATGTCGGAGCATCAGATCGAGCAGGTGGGCGAAAAACTTCGCGCCATGATGCCCTGGATCAAGAAGAACAAGCTGGTCGATCAGACCCGCAATTGAGCGGCGTGAGTGACCAGACAAAGGCCACTTCGGTGGCCTTTGTTACGATGCACCGTTGGAGGTCAATTCTATGAGTGACGGGAAAGAAGCAGACGTTGCCGACGGCGATGAGCTGGTCGTCAGAAAGCCCCGTAAGGGCATTTATGTACTGCCGAATCTATTTACGCTGGCGGCCCTTTTTGGCGGCTTTTATGCCATTGTCATGGCGATCAACGGGCGATTTGACTTGGCTTCGGTAGGCATCTTCTGCGCCATGGTGCTTGACAGTCTCGATGGACGCGTGGCGCGCATGACCAATACCCAAAGCGCTTTTGGGGAGCAGATGGATTCGCTCTCCGATATGGTTTCATTTGGAGCGGCGCCGGCGATCATCTCTTATGTCTGGTCGCTTCAGGGTCTGGGACGTTGGGGCTGGATTGCGGCTTTTGTGTACTGCGCCTGCGCGGCCCTGCGTCTGGCCAGATTCAATGTCAACACCGCCGTCGTGGATAAACGCTATTTTCAGGGCCTGCCGTCGCCGGCCGCGGCGGCCATCATCGCCAGCTTCATTTGGGTCGCGACAGATATTGGCGTCAAGGGCACCAGCGTTGCATGGCCGACGTTTGCGTTGGCCTTGTATGCCGGCTTGAGCATGGTGACCAACGTTCCGTTCTACAGCTTCAAGGATGTGCATATGAAGCGAAGCGTGCCATTCGTCGTGATTGTTCTCATCGCGCTGGGCATTGCAGTCATCAACATCGATCCGCCGATTGTTATGTTCGGCCTGTTTCTGGCCTATGGCATCAGCGGCTATCTCATCTACATGTGGCGCAAAGCCAAGGGTCTGCAGACCAGCGTGATCAGCACATCGACCGACGAACCCGATGAACGGGGTCTCCATAAGTGACTGAAAAAACTTGTGGTACATTGCTCGCATGAAACAGCTCCTGCTAGCGCTACTGCTATCGCCCCACGGGCGGAGACGGTAGCGCACGCGCTCACCCAAACCAAGAAGCCCGTTTGCATCCGCAGCGGGCTTTTTTTTGTTCAAGGTTATTTCAGTTTGCCTATCTTGAAATCTACCGGAGAAGCCAGATGACCGATAAATTGATTATTTTCGATACGACTTTGCGCGACGGCGAACAATCGCCTGGCGCGTCCATGAACAAGGACGAAAAATTGCGCATCGCACGGCAGCTCGAGCGACTGAAGGTCGACGTGATTGAAGCCGGCTTTGCCGCCAGTTCCAACGGTGACTTCGAGGCCGTGCAGTGCATCGCCAAGGCCGTCAAGGATTCGACCGTGTGTTCGCTATCGCGCGCCAACGACAGGGACATTTCTCGGGCGGCTGAAGCCTTGAAGGGTGCCAGCAGTGCGCGTATTCACACTTTCATCGCCACTTCGGCATTGCACATGGAGAAGAAGTTGCGGATGACACCGGAACAGGTGTTGGAGCAGGCCAGACTGGCGGTGCGCTTTGCGCGCAATCTGGTTGCCGACGTGGAGTTCAGTCCTGAGGACGGGTATCGCAGTGACGTCGATTTCTTGTGTCGTGTGATTGAGGCTGTCATCAGTGAGGGGGCGACGACAGTCAATGTGCCGGACACGGTAGGTTACGCGATACCGGAACTTTATGGCAATTTCATAAAGAGTTTGCGCGAGCGAGTTCCCAATTCGGACAAGGCCGTTTGGTCAGTCCACTGCCACAACGATCTGGGCATGGCAGTTGCAAACTCGTTGGCCGGCGTGAAGATTGGGGGGGCGCGGCAGGTCGAGTGCACCATCAATGGTCTGGGCGAGCGAGCCGGCAATTGCAGTCTGGAAGAAGTTGTGATGGCCGTCAAGACACGGCGTGACTATTTTGGCCTCGATCTGGGCATTGATGCCCGACACATTCTGGCGGCCAGCCGCATGGTCAGTCAGACCACCGGTTTTGTTGTGCAACCGAACAAGGCTGTGGTCGGCGCCAATGCATTTGCGCACGCCTCCGGAATCCATCAGGATGGTGTTCTCAAGGCGCGAGACACCTATGAAATCATGCGGGCCGAGGATGTGGGCTGGACCACGAACAAGATCATTCTTGGCAAACTCAGCGGCCGCAACGCATTCAAGCAGCGTCTGCAGGAATTGGGCGTCCAGATGGACAGCGAGGCCGATATCAACAGCGCGTTCGCCAGATTCAAGGAACTGGCGGATCGAAAGAGCGAGATCTTCGATGAGGATATTCTTGCGCTGGTGAGCGACGAAGGCGTGACTCACGAACATGAGCAATATCGTTTCGTATCGTTGTCACAGCACAGTGAGACGGGCGAGCGTCCCCAGGCCAGCATCGTGTTTGCAGTGGACGGCAAAGAGGTAAGCAGCAGTTCAGACGGCAACGGCCCGGTAGATGCTTCCCTGAAAGCGATCGAAGCCCACGTCAACAGTGGTGCCGAGATGGTGCTGTATTCCGTGAACGCGATCAGCGGTTCAACCGAAAGCCAGGGCGAGGTCACGGTTCGATTGCAAAATAGCGGCAGGGTGGTCAATGGTGTGGGTTCCGATCCTGACATCATTGTGGCCTCCGCCAAAGCCTACCTGAGCGCGCTTAACAAACTGCAAAGTAAAGCCGATCGGGTGGCTGCCCAAGGATAGAAAAGCGGAATTGCGACAGGATATAGGTTCTTAGTTAAGAAAGTATCGCAAGCAATTGATCCTATGAGGCTTTTCTTGTATAAACTCACGGCTGGGAGAAATCGGTCAGGACAGGCTTTTTGGTGTTGTCGTGATCAAATTGCGTTTGGAAATATGTTGCGCCGAATATCTGTCTTCTTTGGGTTGATCTTTGTCATTCTTGCTTTCTCGCTGTCAGAGGTTGAGGCATCTGAGAGCAGTCGCGAGTCGGTGAAGAGTGCCCCGACGGCAAAGTCCGGCAAACGCAAGCACTCCAAGCCGGCACCTGCGGCGCATCGCAGGGCGCTTGCCCCTGTTGCATCGGTACCCGCGAAACCGTCGTTCGGACAAATAGCCGGTCTGCATCATTCGCCGGATGCGCTTGAATTGAAGTCCAGTGTGGCGCTGGTCATTGATCAGGATACCAATGAAGTCTTGTTTAGCAAGAACGACAAGGCTGTGTTGCCGATCGCGTCCCTAACCAAGCTGATGACTGGATTGGTTGTGAGTGAAGCACGCTTGCCCATGGATGAGTTGATTACCATATCGCAAACCGATGTGGATACCGAAAAAGGCAGCCGGTCGCGCCTTCGAGTCGGCACTGTTCTGACACGTGGAGAATTGTTGCATCTCGCGCTGATGTCAAGTGAAAATCGTGCTGCGCATGCTCTCGGGCGGAGTTATCCGGGCGGACTGCCCGTCTTTGTCGGCCTGATGAATGCCAAGGCCCGGTCGATTGGTATGAGTGCCACAAACTACGAGGAGCCGACCGGACTTTCGAGCAAGAATCAGTCCAGTGCGCGCGACCTGGTAAAACTGGTCAATGTGGCCTACGGCGATCCGGTCTTGCGCGAGTTGACGACGTCACCCGAACACCTGGTCGCGGTAGGAAACAGGACTCTTCAATTCCGGACCACGAACCGCCTGGTCAAGAACCCCTCATGGGATATTGGTTTGCAAAAGACCGGCTACATTTCTGAAGCGGGGCAGTGCCTCGTGATGCAGGCAAAGATTGCGGGGCGCAAACTGATCATGGTGTTTCTTGACTCGGCCGGCAAACTCAGTCGTATCGGCGATGCGGAGCGGGTTCGGCGCTGGGTTGAATCGGCGCCTGCTGTGACGCATGCAGCACGCACCACAGCGGCCATTGTGAGTTAGCAAGTAAGTTCGGTAATCAACGCTGGCCGGCAAGCGCCACGTTAGCGCGCCGCATCAACCTTGTAGCCCAGACTGGACGAAATTTCCCGCGCGGTGGACTGCAGTTTCGGCAACCAGGCCTCCTCCAGACGTCCGGTTGGGGCCGAAATCGACAGGCCGGCCACCAGTGTGCCCTGGTCGTCGTAAATGCCGGCGGCCATGCAACGCACACCGAGTTCCAGTTCCTCATTGTCATTGGCAACGCCGTATTGGCGCACTCTTGACAGTTCCCGTTCCAGTGCGGGCAGTTGAGTCAGACTGTTCTTGGTGTGACCCGTCAAGCCGGTTCGGGTGGCGTAGGCGCGCACCCGCTGCGGGTCATCCGCTGCCAAAAACAGCTTGCCCACCGAAGTCAGGTGCAAGGGGGCACGACCGCCAATGGCCCGGACCACTTGCATGCCCGATCGCTCACTGTAAGTGCGCTCGATGTACACGATTTCGTCGCCTTGGCGCATACTCAAATTGACGGGTTGCTGAATCAATTTGTGAAGTTCGCGCATCGGCTGCAATGCGGCGTCGCGCACGCTGAGACGGCTTTTGACCAGATTTCCCAATTCGAGCAGCCTCATCCCCAGCCGGTAGCTGCCCGGTTGGGGATGTTCGACGAACCTTCCGGTGGCAAGATCATTCAGGAGCCGGTGTGTGGTCGACAGGTGAAGACCGGCCTTCTCGCTGATTTCCTTGAGCGAGATCGCCTCTTCGCGCGACGCCAACACATCAATCAGCGTGAACATCCGCTCGATGACCTGAACGGTTGGTGTACTGATATGGTTGGGGTCTGTCTTTCGCATGATGGGTCCTGATCGGCTGATACCTGATTTTATCTGGTGAAATCACCAATCAGAAGTCGAACTCAGTCATGTTCCGACGCGAGCCAGCGTCCGGCAACCAGCAGCTCCGCTGGACGAAAGCGTGCCTTGTAGCTCATTTTCTGGCTCGCACCGATCCAATACCCAAGATAGACATAGGGCAGCTGCAGTGCCCTTGCTTCTGCCAGCTGCCACAGGATGCCATAGGTGCCAAAACTGCTGCGCTCCTGCGGTTCATAGAAAGTGTAGACGCATGAAATTCCATCATCAAGCAGGTCTAGTATCGATACCATTTTCAGCGCGCCGGGGCTACCGCCGGCCAATGTCTCGCGAAATTCAACCAGTCGGGAATTGACCCGGCTTTGCAGCAGGAATTGGGTGTACTGGTTGGCGCTGTCCTGATCCATGCCGCCACCCGCATGCCTGCCGCTCTGGTAGCGTAGATAGAGCGCGTAGTGTTCCTCTTCAAAGCAAAGCTCCAGCACCCGGACCCGAAGCTTCGAATGTGCTGCCCAGGCGCGGCGTTGGCTTCGGTCGGGCCGGAACTCATTCGCCAGAACCCGGATCGGTATGCAGTCTTGACAGCCGTCGCAGTAGGGGCGGTAGGTGAACATGCCGCTGCGTCTGAATCCCCGGCTGACCAGCTCAGAGTAGGTGCTGCTATTGACCAAATGACCGGGCGTTGCCACTTGTGATCGGGCCTGCCTGTCTGGCAGGTAACTGCAGCAGTAGGGCGCCGTGGCATAGAACTGCAGCGCCTGCAATGGTAGATCCTTGAGGTGGGTCACGTTGGCTTATTGAGGTGTTGGGTCCAAAAGCTCAGCCCAGTATAGGGGTTCGAAGGCCCATTTCGGGGGTAGGTGCGTCAAGCCGGCGGCAACTCGCCGGGAAAACAGATCGCGTGCCATCTCGCGTGCGCCCAGCGATGCGAGGTGCTGCGTATTTTGCTGGCAATCAATTTGCTCAATGCCATGTTGACGGCAAAAGCAGACCAGGGCTGCAAGTGCAATTTTGGAGGCGTCGGCTGACTCGCTGAACATCGACTCGCCGAACACCGATTTGCCCAGTGCCACGCAGTAGAGCGCTCCGACAAGCTGGTTGTCCACCCATGTTTCGACGCTGTGGGCAAAGCCGGCGCGATGCAGGGCGCAGTAGGCGGCAATCATGTCGGGCACGATCCAGGTACCGGCCTGCCCCCGGCGCGGTCTGACGGCGCAAGCTCTGATGACCTGCTCGAAAGCGGTATCGATCCTGACCTCAGATGATGCCATTTTGCAAAACTTCCGAAGCGACTTCTTGAACGATGGACGCAGGCGAAAATCTTCAACCTTCAGCACCATTCTGGGATCGGGACTCCACCAGAGGATCGGTTGACCCTCGCTGAACCACGGAAATATCCCGTGACCATAGGCCCGGCACAAGGTCTCAACATCCAACGCACCGCCGCCAGCCAGCAATCCCGGTGCCGGTGAGCCATGTCCCCAACTTTGGTCGACTGGCGGGAAGTCCTGACCCGGTGCAAGCCAGGCCAGTGGTGGAGGGGCTGTTGACATGACCGCAATGTAATCGATGTCCGAGGCCTGCAAGGTGCCATTTTCGATCATAGAATGACGCCTTGCAGAGTGGAAGAGTGAGTGCCAGCCATTACAATACGCGCATGTCGGGGCGTAGCGCAGCCTGGTAGCGCATCTGGTTTGGGACCAGAGGGTCGAAGGTTCGAATCCTTTCGCCCCGACCATGTCTTTTTTCCTCTCGATCTCTGCCCGTAGCTCAGTTGGATAGAGCAACAGCCTTCTAAGCTGTGGGTCGCAGGTTCGATCCCTGTCGGGCAGGCCAGATTGTCAAATCGTGCGGTGGGGTGGTGAGTGACCTTCAATCGTTTGCAGAGGAATTGACCATGAGGGCCTGTAATTATGAGTCCCGATAAATCGATGACCAACGTCGCTGCAGATCCTCAAGCCGTATTCACGCAGTACCGAGATCGAAAGCGCTGGTGGTGGCTGTTGTCGGTTGTCTTTCCGCTCTTGCCGTTCACCGGCATGGCGCTCCATGCCGCAAGCGGGGCGCAAATTGCACTGGGCTTGCCGTTGCTGATCAGCTACGGGCTGATGCCACTGCTGGACTATCTGATAGGTGAAGACGAGAGCAATCCGCCCGAAGCGATCGTGCCGCAACTGGAGGAAGACCGCTATTACCGCTGGCTCACCTGGGCCACGGTGCCGCTGCACTATGTGGCGCTGATCGGCTGTGCCTGGTGGGTCGGCACCCATGCGCTGTTATGGTGGGCCGTCCTGTTGTTGGCTTATGTGGCAGGGACCGATTCCGGGCTGGGCCTGAACACCGGCCATGAGCTGGGACACAAATACAACGCCGTCGAACAATGGCTGGCGCGCCTGGTGTTGGCGGTGCCGGCCTACGGCCATTTCACGGTTGAACACGGGCGTGGTCATCACCGCTGGGTCTCCACGCCGGAAGACCATGCCAGCGCCCGCATGGGCGAGAGCATCTACCGGTTTGCTCTGCGCGAATTGCCTGGAGGCATACACCGCGCCTGGCAAATTGAGAAGGAACGCCTCGCGCAGGAACAGCGGTCGGCCTGGAGTCCACACAACACGATGTTGCAGTCCTACGCCATCACGGCCCTGCTGCAAATCGGCCTGGCCCTTGCATTCGGCTGGGTGATGCTGCCATTCCTTGTTGTGCACAACCTCGTCGCCTGGTGGCAGCTCACCTCTGCCAACTATGTCGAGCACTACGGGCTGTTGAGAGCGCGGCTGCCAAGCGGCCGTTATGAAGCGCCACAGCCCCATCATTCATGGAACGCCAACCACCTGGTGACCAATCTCGCCACGTTCCATCTGCAGCGGCACTCGGATCACCACGCGCACCCGTCACGCCGTTACCAATCGCTGAGGCATTTTGAGCAGTTGCCACAGCTGCCCAGCGGCTATTTCGGAATGTTCCCGCTCGCCTATGTGCCCGCTCTATGGTTCAAGGTGATGGATCCCCGTTTGCTGGCATTGCCGCACGTGCAGGGCGAACTGAGCCGCGTCAATATCGATCCGCGTCGGCGTGTAGAGATCCATGCGCGGTATGGGAGCCGATCAACTCAATGAAGGGTTGATGGTCATCGTGTGACCGCTTCCTGCATCTTCAGTCGGAGATGAACGGCAATGTCACCGTAATCTCAAGCCCAGGACGGGCGTTGACGATAGCAAACACCCCCCCATGGGCCAGTACCACCAACTTGCAAAGGTACAAACCCAGACCGATACCACCGGTGCTGCGTTCACGCGCTGCGTCGGGCCGAAAAAAGGGTTGCGTCAGATGCTCAATTTGCTGTTCTGGCACGCCATCGCCATAGTCGCGCACGCTGACAGAGATGCTGCCCGATGGCCCGGGCTGTAGTCCAATCACGGGCGCCCTTGGCGCGTCTGCACTGTGCCGCAGGGCATTGTCCAGTAGGTTGCGCAGCAGCAGGCGCATCCGGGTGCGGTCCAGGTCCAGGACTGGCAATGCAGTCGAAATCTCCTGCCGAACTTCCAGGGCACCATGGAATCCGGCGACGACTTCAGCCACCAGCGCCGCCAGATCCACCGGCTCCCGATGCAGGGCGGCGTGCGGGCTGGCAAGGCGCTCGCTTTCCAGCAGATCGGTGACGAGATCGCGCATCAGTGACAAATCACGCAGCAGGGCTGCACGACTGACCTGAACGTCCGCAGTTTCAGGAAGCAGTTCGGTATTCAGACGGGCCCGTGTCAGCGGGCTGCGCAACTCGTGGCTGATAGCGAGCAGCAATGTACGTTTAGCCTCCAGCATCCGGTGAATGTCTGCACCCATGGTATTGATCGCGTCAGCCAGCTCGCCGAGTTCATTGGGCCGCTGAGAATGGCGCACGGTGATCGGTTTTGCAAAGTCGCCCGCGCCAAAGCGCAGGGCACCGGCACGTATGTCATTGAGTGGCCGCAACATGAATCTGATACGGGCATAGGCCAGTCCGGTGAGGAGCAAAAGGCCAGCCAGCGTCGCCCAGCCGATGAAGCGTGGGCGGTCGTTCCAGGCCGCCATGCTCAGGCCAAACTGAATCTGGTGACCATCTGCAGTCGTGCGTTCCAGCAATCTGGGTTCATCCTGATGCCAGCGGTTTTCATTGCGCCAGCGACGCTCGTGGCTGACCGATTCCGGGTTGCTGCGCCAATTGACCTGCGGTCCCCGGATCTGCACGCTCAAAGGCAAACGTTGCACCAGGGCCTGGGCGCGCTCGATGCTCGGAGGGCTTCCGATCTCCAAGGTCAGTTTGTCGACGTAGTCCAGTACCAGGGGCCGCGCTGCATCGCGCCAGCCGACCGACAGCGCGTACTGCATGCCGAGAACAAAGAGCGCGGTCATGGCCAGGGTCAAGATCAAAAACAGCGCCACCAGGCGCACACGCAATGAGTGCGCCATCGCGTGGCGAGCACGGCGATGCCAGTTCTCGGAGTCGCGCTTGACGTCCGGCGTCACGCTGACACCTTTTGCAATGCCAGCGAGTAGCCCGCGTTGCGAACGGTCTTGATGCAATCAAGCGGCTCGAGTTTCTTGCGCAAACGGCTGACCACAATGTCGACGGCACGGGTATAGAGGTCCACCTCGTGGCCGCGCAGGTGGTTCAGAATGTCATCACGCGAAAAGACTTTGCCGGCATCTCGTGCCAGCAAATGCAGCAGAGCGAATTCAGTGCTGGTCAGCTCGATAGTCTCGCCTTGACGCCGCACGCTGCGGGTGGCCGCGTCAATCACCAGCCCCGCAAAGTCCAGTTGATCGTCGCTGTGCCGGGTCGCTGCCTGTCCGATCACGTGGCGGCGCAGCACGGTTTGCAGTCGGGCCACCAATTCGCGCGGCTCAAAGGGTTTGGGCAGGTAGTCGTCGGCGCCGAGCTCCAGACCCACAATACGGTCCATCACCTCGCCGCGCGCGGTCAGCATGATGACCGGGATGTCGCTCTCCTTGCGGATGGCCCGGCACACGGCAAAACCATCCATCTCGGGCAGCATCACATCGAGTATCACGGCGTCCAGATGGCCCCGGCGCAGGCGCGCAAGCCCTTCGCTGGGTCGCAGCGCACATTCGAGCTCCAGATCAAAACGCGCAAAGTAGGCCGCCAGCGGCGGCCCCAGTTGCGCGTCATCATCGATCAGCAGGATTCGGTGCATGGCTCATTGTCCCACTCGCCGCTTTCGCGATGACCTCCCTGCCGTTGCCTCACCCACGATGAAACCAGCGTCCACGTCCTTCCATGAAGTCGCGCACTTTCTGCTGTTGCGCAGGGTTCAGACTATCGTAAAAATCGGCCAAAGCGGCGATAACTTCAGGGCTCTTCGCCTGCACTGTGCTGGTCTTCTCCGTGATCAGTGTTTGCGCGCGGGCTCGGTCGAACTTCTCAGTCGCCACCAGCGACTTGACTTCTGCGCGTGGGTCCTTGGCCTGGCCCATGAGCGCTGTGCGCTGTTCGTAGAGCTTGTCAGCCAGCGCCGTGAGGCGCTTTTGCTGATCTGCGTTGAGGTCGAGCCGACTGGTGACTCGATCCACCATCTTGCTTCGGATTTGCGTGTATTGCTCCGGACTCATCGTCGCGCCGAAGTCGTGATGGCGATGTCCGCAAGCGGTCAGGCCACACACCAGAATAGTTGCGCCAAAGATGCCGAACAGGCTACGTTTGATCCAGGGTTTCATGATTTTGTTCCATTTTCAGGAGTTGGTTGAACAGGACCGTGATGGTGCCCAAGACCGGTGGCCAGGTGTTGTCGTGACGGTATCGGTTTGTTTCAGTTCATTTCAGTCTGGATTACGGTTGCACGGCCATTTCAAGAAGTCGCCGCAGTTATATTCAACACCATGGCAACAGTTCAATCCATGAAGCCGCGCTTGAGGGATGCGGACCGATCGCAGCAGGCGATTCTGGTGGCGGCAAGAGATGAATTCGCCCAGTACGGCCTGGGCGGAGCGCGCATGGATCGAATTGCTGAGCGAGTCAAACTCAACAAGCGGCTGATCTACTACTACTTCGCGCGCAAGGAAGATCTTTTCCTGGCCGTGCTTGAACGCACCTATGCCGACATCCGCGACGCGGAAAAACAGTTGCATCTAACGGACCTGGCGCCAGCTCTGGCGATCCGGCGGCTTACGGAATTTACCTGGAGCTATTACCTGCAACACCCGGAATTCATTTCCCTGCTTAACACCGCCAACCTGCATCAGGCCAAGCATCTGATGAAGTCTGACCGCATCCGGGACATGAACTCGCCGCTGATTGAAACCCTGGGCCAAATTCTGGAGCGCGGCCGCGTTGAAGGCATTTTCCGCGGCGGTATCGATCCGTTGCAACTCTACGTTTCCATTGCGGGTCTGGCCTATTTTTACCTCTCCAACAAGCACACGCTGTCAACCATCTTTGGCCGCAACCTGATGACACCCGAGGCTCTTGGCGAACGCTTGGCACATATGTGCGATCTGATCCAAGGGTATGTACTGATGGATTGAGCCATTCTTTGAATTGACGGGCCATAAAGTCCCTTTCTACAATTCACGCTCTGGTGAATTAGGGCCGCTCGTTCCCTGATTCCCACTTACTATATTTCATCAGGACAAATCATGGCGATACAGAAACTCGGCATCATCATGCATGGCGTTACCGGACGCATGGGAACGAATCAGCATTTGATCCGTTCCATTGTCGCCCTGCGCAAGCAAGGGGGTGTCTCTCTGTCCAATGGAGCGAGAGTCATGCCAGACCCGATTCTTATCGGACGCGACGCTGCGAAGATAGAGGCTCTGGCAAAAGCGAACGGCGTCGAGCGCTGGGGCACCAACCTCGACGCGGCTCTGGCCAACAAGGACGACACAGTGTTCTTCGATTCTGGCACGACGCAAATGCGCCCGACCCTGTTGGCCAAAGCCATACGCGCGGGTAAACATGTCTATTGCGAAAAGCCGATTGCGACCAACCTGAATGAAGCCGTAGAGATCACCCGGTTAGCGCAGCAATCTGGCTTGAAGCACGGAGTCGTGCAGGACAAGCTGTTTCTGCCAGGCCTGCGCAAGCTCGATATGCTTCGGCGTGCAGATTTTTTCGGCAGGTTGCTCAGCGTTCGCATCGAGTTCGGCTACTGGGTCTTTGAAGGCGACCTGCAGCCGATCCAGCGCCCCAGCTGGAACTACCGGGCCGAGGACGGCGGGGGCATCATCCTGGACATGGTTTGTCACTGGCGTTACGTTTTGGACAACTTGTTCGGCGAAGTGCAATCGGTCTCGTGCCTAGGGGCTACCCATATCCCCAAGCGCTGGGACGAGACCGGCACGCCTTACGACTGCACGGCCGACGATGCAGCTTACGCAACTTTCGAACTCAAGGGTCACCAGGGCGAAAAAGTCATCGCCCAGGTCAATAGCTCGTGGACCACTCGGGTGCGTCGAGACGATCTGGTGACCTTTCATGTGGACGGCACGCGCGGTTCAGCCGTGGCAGGTCTGACCAGTTGCCGAGCCCAATCCCGCGTCAACACGCCGCGACCGGTCTGGAATCCCGATGAGAAACAAGCCATACCTTTCTTCGACCAATGGGCCGAGGTGCCCGACACCCAGGTCTATGACAACGGCTTCAAGATTCAGTGGGAACACTTTATTCGCCATGTTGTGGAAAACGAACCCTGGCGCTGGACTCTGGCTGAAGGTGCCAAAGGCATTCAACTGGTCGAGGCCGCACTGCAAAGCTGGAAAGAGCGGCGTTGGATCGATGTTCCCGAGCTCCGTATCGGATAGACGTTTGGGTTGAAAGCGCGATGACTTTGAGCTTGCAACTTCCCAACGTCGATGGCACGCTCACGCGCTATGCCTTGCGAAACAGCGCGCCGGCTCCGTTGCCCGCCGGCAAAGTGGCCTTCAACCGGATCGTCTATTCGGCGGCGCATGTAGTTGCCAATCCGCGTGCCGCCATTGACCCCTGGTTGCAATGCGCTGTGGACTGGGATCAGACGATTTCCTATCGAAGGTATCTGTGGTCACTGGGTCTGGGCGTGGCCGAAGCGATGGACACGGCACAGCGCGGCATGGGTCTTGATTGGCCGACCTCGCTCGAATTGATCCGCCAATCCCTGGAGGCGGCCCGCGACGTGCCGGGCGCAGTGCTGGCCTCGGGTTGTGGCACCGATCACCTGGAGCTCGATAGCGTCAAGACGATCGACGCGGTCATTGCTGGCTATGAGGAACAAATGGAGGCTATCGAGAAGCTCGGTGGCAAACTTATTGTCATGGCCAGCCGCGCGCTGGCGCGCGTCGCCCGAAGCCCGGCGGACTATGAGCGTGTCTACGACCGCATCCTGAGCCAGGCGCGACAACCCGTGATCCTGCATTGGCTCGGCGACATGTTCGATCCAGCCTTGAAAGGCTATTGGGGATCGGGCGACGCCGATGCTGCGATGAGCACGGCCATCGGCATCATCAATGCGCACCCAAGCAAGGTTGACGGCATCAAGATTTCGCTGCTTAGCAAGGAAAAGGAAATCACCATGCGGCGCCGCTTGCCCGCAACCGGTGGCATCGACGGTAGGGGTGTGCGCATGTACACCGGCGATGATTTCAATTATGCGGAGCTCATCGCCGGAGATGGCTTTGGCAGCGCACTAGTGTGCGGACAGAGTGACGCGTTGCTCGGCATTTTTGATGCCATTGCGCCCGCGGCCAGTACCGCTTTGGCCGCTCTGGCGCAAGGCGATATTGAGAAATTTCGAGCCATTCTTGATCCCACCGTGCCACTTTCGCGTCACATCTTTGCCGCGCCCACGCGCTACTACAAGACCGGCGTGGTATTCATGGCCTGGCTCAACGGTCATCAGAGCCACTTCACCATGGTCGGTGGCCAGCAAAGTACGCGCTCGATCGTGCACCTGAGCCAGCTGTTTCGCCTGGCCGATGCGGCCAATGCGCTGCAGCAACCCGAGCTGGCGCTGCATCGAATGAAGATACTGTGCGCCGTGCATGGCATCGAGAGCTGAAGATGCGAGATTTTTCGCAAGATCATCAGTGGCTTTCCATCAACACGGCGACGCTGCGCAAACAGTGGACGCTGGACCGCATCATCGAGGAATGTGCCAAGCGGGGTATCCGCGCCATCAGTCCGTGGCGCGACCAGGTTGCCGCCGTCGGGCTGGAGCAGATCGCCCGGCAATTGCGCGGCACCGGCATAGCGCTCTCGGGCTATTGTCGCGGTGGCTTTTTTCCTGCCGTCGACGCTGCAGGGCGACAGCAGGCATTGCTGGACAACCGGCGTGCCATTGACGAAGCCAAGACACTGAACGCGCCCTGTCTGGTGCTGGTGGTCGGCGCCTTGCCTGGTGCACTGACCGGCAAGCCCGACTACACCGACATCAGTCGTGCCCGCACCGAGGTCCGCGACGGCATTGCCGCCACGCTGGAGTATGCAAGGCAAGTGAACATGCCTTTGGCCATCGAGCCCCTGCACCCGATGCAGGCGGCTGAACGCGCCTGCGTGAACACGCTGGAGCAGGCGCTTGACCTGTGCGATGAACTCGATCCTCCGGATGTTGGAAAAGACACTCCATCAGTCCAGGGGAGGGTCTGTCATCTGGGTGTGGCTCTCGATATCTACCACGTATGGTGGGACCCGAAGCTGCAGCAACAAATTGCGCGCGCCAGCAGCAATCCAGCAAGAAACAGGTTGCTCGCCTACCACGTCTGCGACTGGCTGACGCCGACGCGCGATTTGCTCAACGACCGTGGCATGATGGGCGACGGCGTGGTCGAGCTCAAGAAAATTCGAGGTTGGATCGAGCAGGCCGGCTACCTTGGGTTTAGCGAAGTCGAGATCTTTTCGGAAACCAACTGGTGGCTCAAGCCTGGCGAAGAGGTACTTGATACCTGCATCGCACGCCACCGCAGCGCTGTCTAGCGCCGCATTTTCTTGACAGAGCATGCACAGTGAATTTGCCTAGCCGATTTGAAGACATCGAACAACTCGAAGACTTTATGTCTGCGCCCTCGCAGGCACTGGTCAACGCATTGGCGTGCGTGTCGGGCGATATCATGGTGCTCGGCGTGGGTGGCAAGATGGGACCCACACTGGCCCGCATGGCCAAACGTGCAGCGCCGGCAAAACGCATCATCGGTGTGGCACGCTTTTCCGAGGCCGGCTTGCGTGAACGCCTGCAACAGCAGGGCGTCGAGTGCCTTCAGGCCGATCTGCTCTCGCGCGAGGCGCTGACTGCCCTGCCCGAGGCCGACAATATCATTTTCATGGCAGGTCGCAAGTTCGGCTCCAGCGGCAGCGAATGGCTGACCTGGGCCATGAATGCGCACGTGCCTGCACTGGTCGCCGAGCGCTATCGCAGTTCGCGAATTGTGGCTTTCTCCACCGCCTGTGTTTACCCCTTTGTCAGCGTCGCCGGCAACGGAGCCAAAGAAGAGTTGCCACCGACAGCGCCCTCCGGGGAATACGCCAACTCCTGCGTGGCGCGCGAGCGTATGTTCGAACATTTCTCACATCAATACCGCACGCCAGGTCGGCTCTTGCGTCTGTCCTACGCGATCGACATGCGCTATGGCGTGGTGATGGACCTGGCAAAGAAAGTGCTGGGGCGCGAGCCAATTGACTTGACCATGGGCTACGCCAACATCATCTGGCAGGGTGAAGCCAACGACCGGGCACTGCAGTCGCTGGCCCATTGTGAGACACCAACCTCGGCGCTGAACCTGAGCGGTCCGAGAATCAGCATTCGCGCCACTGCGCAGGCACTTGGCGAACGTCTCGGTATCGCGCCGGTCTTGTCGGGTGCGGAGGCCGATACCGCCTGGCTGGTAGATTGCGATCAGGCAAACACGCTGTTCGGAGCGCCGAAGGTGAGTCTGGAGACCATGCTCGACTGGACCGCCGATTGGGCGCAACGCGGCATGAGTACGCTTGGGAAACCCACGCACTATGAAACGCGTGATGGCAAGTATTGAATGAGACTTTGATGCACTGGTCCGATATTCCCGCCGCTTCGCTCGCCGTTCTACGAAAAGGTGCCGTCCTTCCGGCCCATCTGTTGGCGCTCGATGCGCAGCGTGAGTTGGATCGGCAGCGCCAGCGCGCCATGACCCGTTATTACCTCGACGCTGGCGCTGGCGGCATCGCAGTCGGTGTGCATTCGACCCAGTTCGCGATCCGTGACGTTGGACTGTATGAGCCGGTGCTCGACCTCGCCATGCAGACGGTGCGCGACTGGACGCCGCTGGGTGGTAAGCGGCCCTTGTTCATGATTGCCGGCCTGGCCGGCAGGACGGAGCAGGCGCTGCGAGAGGCGGCTACGGCCAGTGCCATGGGCTATCACGCGGGCCTGCTCAGCCTGGCTGCCATGAAAGGTGCCGATGAGGATAGCTTGATCGAACATTGCCAGCAGATCGCGGATGTCATGCCGGTGGTCGGCTTCTATCTGCAGGAGGCAGTCGGCGGCATTGCGCTGTCTACCCGCTTTTGGGAGCGTTTCGCTGCCATCGACAACGTGGTGGCGATCAAGATGGCACCCTTTAACCGCTACCGCACGCTTGATGTCATTCGCGGTGTGGTGGCGGCTCGAGCTGAGCAACGCGTCACGCTCTACACCGGCAACGACGACCACATTGTGCTTGACCTGCTCACGCCGTTTGTTTTCCAGCGCGATGGCCAACCAGTGACCGTGCGCATCCAAGGTGGCCTGCTCGGGCACTGGAGCGTCTGGACCCAGCGCGCCGTGCAACTGCTTGGGCGTGTGCACCGGGCGGTAGCCACAGGCGAGATTGAAGCTGATTTGCTGGCGCTGGACTCGCAGGTCACGGACTGCAACAGCGCCCTGTTCGACGTCGCGCATGATTTTCATGGCTGCATCGCCGGCTGCCATGAAATTTTGCGCCGCCAGGGACTGCTCGAAGGCGTCTGGTGCCTCGATCCCGCCGAGGGTCTGAGCCCGGGCCAGGCCGAAGAACTGAGCCGCGTGAGCACGGCCTACCCCGAACTGATTGACGACGCCTTTGTCAGCGCCAACCTGCCACGCTGGCTGGCCCCTTGACCAAGTGTGTATATTTGATCCACTGCATCCACCTCCCCCCAAACCACTGAAGGAGACATCATGAAGAAGCGTTATTTTCTCAAAGGCCTGTCACTGTCGGCACTGGCACTGTCCTTTGCACTGCCGGCGGCCGCGCAGCAATGGAAGCCGAGTCGCCCGATCAATCTGATCGTTCCCTGGGCGGCAGGAGGCTCGACCGATCAGGTCACGCGCCTGGCGGCCTCGGAGATGGAGAAGGCGCTGGGCCAAACCATCGTCATCGTGAACCAGCCCGGTGCCTCAGGGGCTATCGGCAGCAAGAGCGCCTTCGACGCGCCCCGCGACGGCTACACCTGGACCGCAGGCGCGGCGCAGGACCTGGGCACCTACGAAACGCTTGGTTCGCTCAAGGCCCGCATCACCGATTGGCATCTGTTCCTCAACGTCGCCAACATCCAGGTCATCGGCGTCAACCCGAAGGCGCCGTACAACAACGCCAAGGAACTGCTCGATGCGATGAAGGCCAAGCCGGGCCAGATCAGTGTCGCCACTGCCGGCGTCACCTCGGCTGGGCACAACGCCATGGAATTGATCGCCAAGGTCACCGGCGTCAAGTACCGCCACGTCACCTATGACGGTGGCAACCCCGCCGTCGTCGCCACGGTGGCCGGCGAAGCCGAAGTCACCACGCAGCTGGCGGTCGAGCAGGCCGACATGATTCGTGGCAAGCGGCTGCGCCCCCTGGCCACGGTGAGCGACAAGCCGCTGGAGATCGAGGGCTATGGCGTTATTCCGCCGCTGTCGCAGACCTTGCCCGGCTTCACGGCACCGGCCAACTACTTCGGCATCTTCATTCCCAAGGGTGTGCCCGACGACGTGGTCAAGACAGTGGAGAGAATCTGGGCCGACAACATCGTCAAGAGCGAGGCATTGAAGAAGTACGCCGTCAGCCGCGGCGCCCTGTTCGCACCCCAGTACGGTGATGCGGCGCAGAAGGCCGTGTTCCCGGCGATCCAGGCCAACGCCTGGCTGCTGTTCGAAGGCGGCAAAGCCAAGGTGTCGCCCGACACCGTCGGCATTCCCAAGCCATAGCGAACCGGCCACCGGCACACCCGCATGTCCGAGCACGACACTGCGCTGCCCTCTGCGGAGGAACCGCCCGCCGAGGAGGCGATCACCCAACGCGGCGACCTGAAGGACGCCGCGTTCTGGATCGCGCTGGGCGTTGCGATTCTGATTGGGTCGCTGACGATGGACCGGCTCGAGGCGCAGCACATCAATCCGTACACGGTGCCCGGCTTGCTGCCGGGACTGCTGGGGCTCGCGATGATCGTCCTCGGTGGCATCCTGGTGCTGCGCAGCCTGCGGCGCGGCGCTCGGCACAGCGAGCCGACGCCGCGCAGCGCCCACGACAGCGAACGGTGGCGCCGCATCTGGGTCGTCACTGGGCTGTGCCTGGGCTACGGCGTCGTGCTGATCGGCCACGGTCTGCCGTTTTGGCTGGCTTCGACGATCTACGTTGCCGCCTCGATCCTGGTCATGCAGCGGATGAGCCGCGATTCAGACCAGCACAGCTTGACGCCCCGGGCTTGGATCATGGCCCTGGTCATTGGACTCACCTCGTCCGTAGTCACCCACCTCGTGTTCCAGGAGTTCTTCCTGGTGCGCATGCCCTGAACCCACGCTCGAACCATCAAAATGCTTCAAGGACTATCTGATCTCGGGCATGCCTACATCGGCTTCCTTAACCCGCTGACGCTGGCCTACGGCCTGGGCGGCGCCTTCGTCGGCATCATCATGGGCATCCTGCCCGGGCTGTCGGCCACGCTCGCCATCGCACTGCTGACTACGCTGACAATCAAGCTGCAGACCAACGACGCGATCCTGGTGCTGATCTGCTCTTACGTCGGCGCCTTATATGGCGGCTCTCGCACCGCGATCCTGCTCAACATTCCCGGCACCGCGGCCAACGCCGCCTCCTGCGCTGACGGCTATGCGCTAGCCAAGAAAGGCCAGGCCGGGCGTGCGATCGGCATCGCGACCTCGGGCGCTTTCGTCAGCACCCTGTTTGGCGTGCTGTGTCTGGCCACCTTCACACCCGCGCTGGCCGAGGTGGCACTCTCGTTCGGTGCTTTCGAATTCTTCTGGCTGGCGCTGTTTGGCGTCACGATGTCGGGCAGCATCGTTGGCAATGATCCGCTCAAGGGCTGGCTGATGGGCATGCTGGGACTCTTCCTGGCCCAGGTCGGCCAGGAAGGCCTGTACGCCCACGACCGTTTCACCTTCGGCTGGGACGAACTCTCAGGCGGCTTTGCGCTGATCCCGGCGCTGGTCGGCGCCTTCGGACTGGCCGAGGTGCTCACGACGCTGGCCGACCCGATTGAGCGCAAGATCATGGACATGAAGGACTCGGTGCTGCCGCGCTGGCGCGAAATCGCGCAGTACTGGCGCACCGTGCTGCGCTCCGGCGTGATCGGCGTGTTCACCGGCCTGCTACCGGGTGTGGGCGAGGATGCTGGTGCCTGGATGTCCTATGCCGCTGCCAAGGCCGTCAGCAAGGAGAAGGACCAATTCGGCAAGGGCTCGATCGACGGACTGATGGCCGCCGAGACCGGCGACATGGCGTCCATTCCCGGTCACATCATCCCATGCCTGGCGCTGGGCATCCCTGGCTCGGCACCGTCGGCGGTGCTGATGGCCGCGATGATCATCCACGGTGTCCAGCCCGGGCCGATGCTGATGATCCAGCATCCAACGTTCATCTACGAAGTGGTGGCGATGACGACGCTGGCGTCGATCACGATCCTGCTGTTCGGCCTGTTCGGCGTGCGCCCGCTACTGCACGTGCTGCGGGTGCCGCGCGCGATCCTGATGCCGATCGTCTTCGTGCTTTGCGTAGTCGGCGCGTACGCTACTTCGTCGCGTCTGTTCGACATCTACGCCATGCTGGCGATCGGCACCGGGGCGTTCTTCCTGCGTCGCCGCGGCTACGAGATGGCGCCACTGGTATTGGGTCTTGTGCTGGGTCCACTGCTGGACAAGAGCCTGCGTCGCGGTCTGGTGCTGTCGGACGGCAGCCTGACACCGTTTTTCACCCGCCCGATCTGCATGGCCTTTGCCGGCGTCACCCTCTTTACCATTTTGCTGTACGTGCCGGGCTTCAAGACTCTGGTGCAGCGCGTGACCGGTACCATGAGTTCGATGCTCAAGTCGCTGCTGCCGTGGCGAGGCTGAAATAGGCAAGTCTCGGCATGCGAATTTCCCTTTGCAACGAAGTACTCGCCAGCATGCCGTTGGCGCAGCAATGTGAATATGCCGCCCGGCTCGGCTATGACGGTCTGGAGATCGCACCCTTCACATTGAGCGATGAGCCAGATAAGATTTCTGCCGGCGTGGCCGCCAACATCCGAGCGACGGTCGAATCCTTCGGACTGGCCGTCACCGGCCTGCATTGGCTGCTGGTCAAACCCGATGGCCTGTCGCTGACCGACCCTGACGCTGCGGTGCGCATGCGCACGCTCGATGTGATGAAGCGGCTGACTGGCCTGTGCGCCGAGCTCGGTGCTGCGGTGCTGGTGCACGGCTCGCCCAAACAGCGACAGATCGCACCCGGAGAAAGCCATGCCGTCGCGTTGGCCCGTCTGCAGGACAGCCTGGCGCAGGTGGCGGTGGCGGCTGCGTCCCACGAGGTGGTCTATTGCATCGAACCGTTGTCAAAGAAAGAAACCCAATTGATCAACACCGTGGCTGAGGCCGCCACTGTGGTGCGTAGCATCAATCACCCCCATCTGCGCACCATGATCGACTGCAGCGCAGCGGGCCTGAGTGAAACCGAATCGGTTGCCGATTTGATTGATCACTGGTTGCCCACCGGCCTGATCGGCCATATTCAGTTCAATGATCCAAACCGGCGTGGGCCCGGTCAGGGCGAAATGAAGTTTGGCCCGATCCTGGCAGCGCTGCGCCGCCAAGGTTATGCGGGGGCCATCGGCGTCGAACCTTTTGACTACCTGCCCGACGGTCCAGCGACAGCGGCGTTCTGTATCGGTTATTTGAGGGGTTTGCGAGAAGAGGAGATCTGAGATGTCAGCGAAATTTCAGATTGCGGAGATTGAACTTTATGAACGTCCGGTGGTGCTGCGCCTGCCATTTCGTTTTGGTGTCGTCACACTCACAGAATGTCCGCAGGCCTTTGCTCGTGTGCGCCTCGAAATGTCCGATGGCAGCTGCGCCTGGGGTGCAGCGGCCGAGTTGATGGCTCCGAAATGGTTTGACAAGAACCTGGCACTGAGCAACGAAGACAACTTCAACCAATTGCGCGATGTGCTCAGGCTGGCCCGTGAAGCCTACCTGATCAAAGGCAAGCACGACACGGCGTTTGGCCATTTTGCGCGCCACCATGACCCGCACCGGGTGCACTGTGAGCAGCGCGCTTACAACCCACTACTGGCCAGCTATGGACCAGCGCTGCTTGATCGCGCCGTGCTCGACGCGCTCTGCCGGGCCAAACAAGTATCTTTCTACGCGGCGATGCAAGCCAATTTGCCAGGCATTGGGCCAACTCGTCGCGAGTTCGAAGCTATCGATTTCGATCGCTTCCTCAGTGCGTTGGCGCCCGCCTCGAACATCCAGGCGCGCCATACTGTCGGACTGCTCGACGCGATTACTGCGGCCGACCTGACTGAGCGGGTGAACGATGGTTTGCCTGAAACCTTGGAAGAAGTGATTGAGATCTACGGGCACCGCTACTTCAAGCTCAAAGTCTCGGGCGACATTGCGGCCGACCTGGCACGGCTGAGCTCTGTGGCGACGGTGCTCGGTCGTTTGACCGATCCCTATTTCGTATCGCTGGACGGCAACGAACAGTACGCCGACGCGCAGGGTGTCGCCGAATTGCTGGCCGGCATTTGCGCAAGGCCGGCACTGGCCCGACTGTTTGATGCCATCCTTTTTGTCGAGCAACCGATCGCGCGCAAGTTGGCACTCGATGTCGACCTGCGGCAGGTGGCATTGAGCAAACCGGTGATCATCGATGAGTCCGACGGCGAGCTTGATACTTTTTTGCAGGCACGAGCGCGCGGCTATGCCGGTGTCTCATCCAAGACCTGCAAGGGCCTCTATAAGTCGATACTGAATGCCGCGCGCTGTGCGGCATGGAATGCCGAAAAACTGACAACGCCCTATTTCATGTCGGCTGAAGACCTGACGACCCAGGCCGGGCTGTCGGTACAGCAAGACCTCGCGTTGGTGAGCCTGCTGGGCATCACCCACGTGGAGCGCAACGGCCATCACTATGTCAATGGCATGGCAGCATTGCCTGTCTCGGAACAGCAAGATTTTCTGCGGGCTCACCCCGATGTGTATGAACAGTCCCACGGCGCCGTACGACTGAAGATCGAAGGTGGACGGATTGCGCTTGACTCGTTGGCGTGCAACGGCTTTGCCAGCGCTGCCTTGCCGGATTTCGGCCGCATGTCGGTGCTGCGCTGAACCTTGCCAGATGCGGCAAGAAACGCATCCATTTACACCGTACTGATCTGAAACCACTGGGACGCCGCAGAATGAACATATATCGCTTCGCTCGTCCCCTCCTGTTCCAGTTGGACCCGGAAGCAGCGCATGACTTTGCCATGAGCGCCGCTGTGCTGGCGAGTTCGTCTCGCCGGCTTTGCTCGGTGATAGGCGAGCAGAACGCGGTTGAGGATGACCGCCTCAAGACTGAGGTGGCCGGCATGATATTGTCGAACCCCATAGGTCTGGCGGCGGGGTTCGACAAGAGTGCGCGCGCGGTGCCCTTCCTTTCGGCGCTTGGTTTTGGACACGTCGAAGTTGGATCGATTTCGGCTGAGCCTTCGGCGGGCAATGCGCGACCGAGGCTGTTTCGTCTGCTCAAGGATGAGGCCATTGTTGTCCACTACGGCCTACCCAACGATGGCGCAGAGATGGTACACGCTCGGCTCCAGGGACGGCAACGCTCGGTTCCGTTGGGCATCAACATCGTCAGCACCAATCGCAACCCGGTCGCGACCAATCCAACTGACGATGAGGTTATCGACGACTACGTGCGATCGGTGCGCCGCCTGCAAGGCAGCGGCGATTACCTATGCCTGAACCTGAGCTGTCCCAACACCCGCGAGGGACGCGGTTTCTTTCATGATCGACGTCGCTTGCATCTGCTGCTGCAATCGCTCGCGGAGGTTGGCATTGTCAAGCCGCTCTTTTTGAAGGTGGCACCTTTTGTCGATGACAATGAAATTGAGAGTCTTCTTGATGTGATCGATGGTTCGCGCTTCGTAAGCGGCTTCTCGGTTAACCTGCCATCAGGCAAGCCGATGGGTCTCACGACGCCGGCGTCCGATCTAGCGCAGATGCCCGGCGCAGTGTCGGGGCGGCCCTGCGCGGCGGCGGCCGACCGGACCATCGCCGCGCTTTATCGCTGCATGGACCGCGGTCGCTACAAGATCATCGGGTCGGGTGGTGTCTTCGACGCTGCAGATGCCTACCGCAAGATACGCCTGGGAGCGTCAATGGTGCAACTGATGACGTCGCTGATCTACGAGGGCCCGGGGGTCGTGCGAACAATCAACCGCGGCTTGGCGGATCTGCTCGCGGCAGACGGGTTCAGCCATGTTGTCGATGCTGTGGGCACCGGAATTGCCAGCGCAGCCTTGCCCGATTTCGCCCGAAAGTCAGCATTGAGTTGACACAATCCAAGCCGCTTCAATTGGCGGCTTCGAGGCCGTTGCTGAAGTGCTCCTGCATCCGCTGTGCGCTGAGCGCCGCATCGTGTGCTGACAAGGCCGCCATCAAGGCACGATGTTCGTTCAACGATTCTTCAATGCGTCCTGACTTGAGTAGCGAGTTGTGGCGATTGAGTTTCATGACCTTGCGCAGATCTGTCACCATCTGGTCACGCCAACGGTTGTCGGCGATTTCGAGCAACAGCATGTGAAAACGCTCGTTGACTTCAAAAAAACGCACCCGATTCCTGGCTCCGGGCTTCGCCACATCTTCGAGTTCCTGATGTACTTTCTGCAGGGCTTCGATCTGGGCTTTGCTGGCCTTTTGTGCAACCACGCTCGCGGCGTCGGCTTCGAGCAGGCCGAGCAGGTGGTAGACGTCGGCCAGGTCACGCTCCGACACCTCGGTCACATAGGCGCCACGACGCACTTTCATGGTAACCAGACCCTCGGCCGCCAATACTTTCAGCGCTTCGCGCAAAGGGGTGCGGCTGATACCATAGGCCTCGGCAATTTTCAGTTCGTCAATCCAGCTGCCGGGCGCCAGTTCGCGACTGAAAATTCGCTGACGCAGAAGCTCCGCGACGTCTTCGTAGAGTGCCCGTGGGGAAAGTGAAGGCGCTGCCATGCTTGAAATTGTAAGCTTGAAATAATATTTTGAATCAATAATTATAAATAACGTAAACTAACGCCAACTCATCGAAGCGGGCCCGGCCCGGAACCGTCATGACTCAAAACAATCCTGAATTTCAGACCGCCAGTCTTGAAACATGGACCAAGGCCGCTGCCAAATCTGCGCCGGGGGGTAATGTTGAAGCCCTGGACTGGCTGACACCGGACGGCATCACGGTCAAGCCCTTGTATACCGCGGCCGATACCCAGGACCTGCCCTACGCCAACACCTTGCCCGGCTTTGAACCCTACCTGCGGGGTCCGCAGGCCACCATGTATGCGGTACGTCCCTGGACGATTCGACAGTACGCGGGTTTTTCGACCGCTGAGGAATCGAACGCTTTTTACAGAAAGGCACTGGCTGCTGGCGGTCAGGGTGTGAGTGTCGCTTTCGACTTGGCGACGCACCGTGGCTATGACAGCGACCATCCGCGTGTGACGGGCGACGTCGGCAAGGCGGGCGTGGCGATCGACTCGGTTGAGGACATGAAGATCCTGTTCGACCAGATCCCGCTGGACCAAGTGAGTGTCTCCATGACCATGAACGGCGCCGTGCTGCCGGTGCTGGCGGGCTACGTGGTGGCTGCAGAGGAGCAGGGTGTCAGTCAGGACAAACTCTCGGGAACGATTCAGAACGACATTCTGAAAGAGTTCATGGTGCGCAACACCTACATCTATCCGCCGGCACCGAGCATGCGCATCATCGGCGACATCATCGAGTACACGGCCAGGAACATGCCGAAGTTCAACTCGATCTCGATCAGCGGTTATCACATGCAGGAAGCCGGTGCCAACCAGGCACTGGAGTTGGCGTTTACGCTGGCCGATGGCAAGGAGTACGTGAAGACGGCGCTCGCCAAGGGCATGGACGTGGATGGGTTTGCGGGCCGTTTGAGTTTTTTCTGGGCCATCGGCATGAACTTCTATCTTGAAGTGGCCAAGATGCGCGCGGCGCGGCTTTTGTGGTGCCGCATCATGAAGGGCTTCGATGCAAAAAATCCGAAGTCATTGATGCTGCGTACCCACTGCCAGACCAGCGGCTGGAGTTTGACCGAGCAGGATCCCTACAACAACGTTGTTCGCACAACCATCGAGGCGATGGCCGCCGTCTTCGGTGGCACGCAGAGTCTGCATACCAACAGCTTCGACGAAGCGATCGCCCTGCCGACAGAGTTTAGTTCGCGCATCGCACGCAACACCCAGCTCATCATTCAGGAAGAGACCCACATCACCAACGTGATCGACCCCTGGGCCGGTTCCTACATGATGGAGAAATTGACGCAGGACATGGCCGATGCGGCGTGGAAGATCATTGAAGAAGTGGCGGCCATGGGCGGCATGACCAAGGCTGTGGACAGCGGTTGGGCCAAGTTGAAGATCGAGGCCGCTGCCGCACAAAAGCAGGCCCGCATCGACAGTGGCAAGGATGTCATCGTCGGTGTCAACAAGTACAAGCTCAAGACTGAAGACGCGGTTGACGCGCGTGAGATCGACAATGTGGCGGTGCGAGATGGGCAGATTGCGCGCCTGACGATGATCAAGGCCAAACGCAATGGCGCAGCGGTGCAGGCCGCATTGACTGCCTTGACTGAGGCAGCGAAAAATGGCGCTGGTAACCTGCTGGATCTGAGCATCAAGGCGATCCGCTTGCGAGCCACGGTGGGCGAAGTGAGTGATGCGCTTGAGCAAGTCTACGGGCGCCATCGCGCCGATACGCAAAAGGTGACTGGTGTGTATGCAACCGCTTATGACTCGGCCGAAGGCTGGGATGCCCTCAAGGACGAAATCAATGCCTTCGCCGATAAGCAAGGTCGTCGCCCGCGCGTGATGATTTCCAAACTCGGCCAGGACGGTCACGACCGTGGTGCCAAGGTGGTGGCCACTGCGTTTGCCGATCTGGGTTTTGACGTGGACATCGGCCCGTTGTTCCAGACGCCCGAGGAATGTGCGCGCCAGGCGATCGAAAACGACGTGCACGCCGTCGGTGTTTCGACACTGGCGGCGGGCCACAAGACGCTGGTGCCGGCCATCATTGCCGAACTGAAAAAGCAGGGCGCCGACGACATCATCGTCTTTGTCGGCGGTGTGATTCCGCGCCAGGACTACGACATGCTTTACCAAGCCGGCGTTAAAGGCATCTACGGCCCCGGCACGCCAATTCCTGCCAGCGCCAAGGACGTGCTGGAGCAGATTAAGAAGTCGCTGCACGCGTGAGTCCGGCCGTGCCCAGTGCGAGCCTTTTCGATTCGATTGTTGGCGGTCCACCGTTGATCCAGCGGCGAGCGATTGCCAAAGCCATCACCTTGCTCGAATCCACCCGCGCCGATCACCGCGCGCAAGCCGACGTTCTGCTCACAAGAATGCTGCCGCATACGGCCAAGTCGTTTCGCCTGGGTATCAGCGGCGTACCGGGGGTCGGCAAGTCAACCTTTATCGAGGTACTGGGCCTCTATCTGATCGATCAAGGCCATCGCGTCGCGGT
Organism: uncultured beta proteobacterium; assembly: GCA_903906695.1. GTDB lineage: Bacteria > Pseudomonadota > Gammaproteobacteria > Burkholderiales > Burkholderiaceae_C > Rhodoferax. The sequence continues at coordinate 27,558 of CAIVLG010000156.1, forward strand.
GCTGGCGGTGGACCCGTCTTCGTCTATCTCGGGCGGCTCGATCCTGGGTGACAAGACACGCATGGAAAAGCTCTCGACGAACGAGAACGCCTACATCCGACCCAGCCCCAGCAGCGGCACTCTGGGCGGAGTTGCCGAGAAGACGCGTGAAGCGATGCTGGTGTGCGAAGCCGCCGCTTACGACATCGTGCTGGTTGAAACCGTCGGTGTTGGTCAAAGCGAGACGGCGGTGGCCAACATGACCGACATGTTTGTGTTGCTGCAACTGCCCAATGCGGGCGACGATCTGCAGGCGATCAAGAGGGGCGTCATGGAACTGGCCGATCTGGTGGTGATCAACAAGGCCGACATCGATTCCGCTGCCGCGACCCGGGCTCAGGCTCAGATCACTGCCTCGCTGCGCCTGCTGGGCCTGCATGGGCATCCAGATCGGGCGCACCACGACCGACAGCAATGGCACCGCAAAGTGATTCAGATCAGCGCGTTGTCCGGGCAGGGTATCGAGGGCTTCTGGGCCGCTGTTTTAGAGTTTAAGAACTTGCAGATGAGTAACGGACAGCTGTCCACGCGGCGACAGCACCAGGCCCTGTCCTGGATGTGGGAACGCATCGACGTCGGTCTCAAGCAAATGTTCCAGAACAACCCGGCGGTTCGCGAACGCTTGCCAGCACTCAGCGCCGCGGTGCAATCAGGACGGATGGCAGCCAGCACGGCGGCGCGACAATTGTTGAATGCCTGCGACCCCGGACGTGATTTGGGATCCATGGCAGAAATGAAGATGGTTCCCGGGTCAAGCCCGGCATGACAAAACGGAGAAAGCGAATATGCACGACATACTTGAACAACTTGAAGCCAAGCGCGAGCTCGCGCGTTTGGGCGGTGGCGCCAAACGCATCGAGGCCCAACACAAGAAGGGCAAGCTGACGGCCCGTGAGCGCATTGAACTGCTGCTTGATGAGGGCACGTTCGAGGAGTGGGACATGTTCATGGAGCATCGCTGCGTTGATTTCGGCATGCAGGACCAGAAGATTCCCGGAGACGGCGTCGTCACCGGCTACGGCATGATCAATGGCCGGCTGGTGTTTGTCTTCAGCCAGGACTTCACGGTGTTCGGCGGCGCGCTGTCGGAAGCGCATGCCGAAAAAATCTGCAAAGTGATGGACCAGGCGATGAGGGTCGGTGCGCCGGTGATCGGCCTGAACGACTCGGGCGGCGCCCGCATTCAGGAAGGTGTGGCCAGCCTGGGCGGCTACGCCGATGTGTTTCAACGCAATGTGATGGCCAGCGGCGTCGTGCCGCAGATCAGCATGATCATGGGGCCCTGTGCCGGCGGCGCTGTCTACAGTCCGGCCATGACCGACTTCATCTTCATGGTCAAGGACAGCTCGTATATGTTTGTGACCGGCCCCGAAGTCGTGAAGACCGTGACTCACGAAGACGTGACAGCGGAAGAACTGGGTGGCGCCGTCAGTCACACAACCAAGAGTGGGGTCGCCGATCTGGCGTTCGAGAGTGATGTCGAGGCCCTGCTGATGCTCAGGCGCCTCTACAACTACCTGCCGCTCAACAATCGCGAGAAAGCACCGGTGCGCCGCAGCGGTGATCCGGCCGACCGCATGGACTTGAGTCTGGACACGCTGGTGCCCGACAACCCCAACAAGCCGTATGACATGAAGGAACTGATTATCAAGACGGTGGACGATGGCGATTTCTTTGAGTTGCAACCCGAGTACGCCAAGAACATCCTGATTGGCTTCGGTCGTATGGAAGGGCAGACCGTGGGTTTTGTCGCCAATCAGCCGCTGGTGCTGGCGGGTTGTCTGGACATCAAGAGTTCGATCAAGGCGGCGCGCTTTGTGCGCTTTTGTGATGCCTTCAACATACCGGTCATTACTTTTGTCGACGTGCCCGGTTTCATGCCCGGCACGGCGCAGGAATACGGCGGCATCATCAAGCATGGTGCCAAACTGCTTTACGCGTTTGCCGAGTGCACGGTTCCCAAGATCACGGTGATCACGCGCAAGGCCTACGGCGGTGCTTACGACGTGATGAGTTCCAAGCACCTGCGCGGCGACGTCAATCTGGCCTGGCCGAATGCCGAGATCGCGGTGATGGGCGCCAAGGGAGCAGTCGAAATCATCTTCCGCGAAGACAAGGGAGACCCGGCCAAACTGGCAGCAAAGGAGGCTGAATACAAGGCTCGTTTTGCCAATCCCTTTGTGGCCGGAGCGCGTGGCTTTATTGACGACGTGATTCTGCCGCATGAGACGCGCAAACGCATCTGCCGATCGCTGGTGATGCTGCGCGACAAGAAGCTTGAGAACCCGTGGCGCAAGCACGGCAATATTCCCTTGTGAAAATTTGCGGGAGGTTATTGGGGTCAGACACCAATTTCGCAGCGAATTTGGGCTCTGACCCCAATAACCCCAGCTCTGTCCCCAACATCTTAGGAAAGCAAGAACATGTTTACAAAAATCCTGATTGCCAACCGTGGCGAAATCGCCTGCCGGGTCATCAAGACAGCGCGCAAGATGGGAATCAAGACGGTCGCCGTCTATTCCGATGCCGACAAGGATGCACGTCACGTGATGCTGGCCGATGAGGCGGTTCACATTGGTCCGCCTCCCAGCCGTGAGAGTTATCTGGTGGCCGACAAAATCATTGCGGCTTGCAAACAGACCGGTGCCCAGGCGATCCACCCCGGCTATGGCTTCCTGAGCGAGAACGCAGCATTTGCCAAGCGGGTCGAGGAGGAAGGCATCGTTTTCATCGGCCCCAAGCATTACTCGATGGCCGCCATGGGCGACAAGATCGAGTCCAAGAAACTCGCCGGGGCGGCCGGTGTGAACTGCATTCCGGGGGTCAACAGTGCCATTGAAACGGCCGAGCGTGCGGTTGAGATTGCCAAGGGCATTGGCTACCCGGTCATGATCAAGGCCAGTGCCGGCGGCGGTGGCAAAGGGCTGCGTGTTGCCTTCAACGACAAGGAGGCGTTTGAAGGATTCACCAGTTGCCGCAATGAAGCGCGCAACAGCTTTGGCGATGACCGCGTGTTTGTCGAGAAGTACGTCGAAGAGCCTCGTCACATCGAGATCCAGTTGATCGGAGACGCGCATGGCAACTGCGTCTATCTCAATGAGCGCGAGTGTTCGATTCAGCGCCGGCATCAGAAGGTGATTGAAGAAGCGCCTTCGTCGTTCATCAGCGAAGCCACGCGCAAGGCGATGGGCGAGCAGGCCGTCGCCCTGGCCCGGGCGGTCAGGTACCAGAGTGCCGGCACCGTCGAGTTTGTTGTCGGCAAGGACCAGAGCTTTTATTTCCTGGAGATGAACACCCGTCTGCAGGTGGAGCACCCGGTTACCGAGTCGATTACCGGTCTTGACCTGGTTGAACTGATGATCCGGGTCGCGGCGGGCGAAAAGTTGCCCCTGACGCAGGCCGACGTGAAGCGCGACGGCTGGGCCATCGAGTGCCGCATCAATGCCGAAGATCCCTTCAGAAACTTCCTGCCATCGACCGGGCGCCTGGTGCGCTTCCAGCCACCGGCAGAGACCATGTTTGCAGCCGATCTCAGTCGTTGGCAGGGCGTTCGGGTCGATACCGGCGTGCAGGAGGGCGGCGAGATTCCGATGTTCTACGACTCGATGATTTGCAAGCTGATCGTGCACGGCAAGGACAGGCTGGAGGCAATTGCCAAGATGCGCGAAGCGCTGAACGGCTTTGTCATCCGTGGCGTCAGCAGCAGCATTCCGTTTCAGGCGGCTTTGCTGGCGCATCCCAAATTCGTTGCCGGTGACTTCAACACCGGCTTCATTGCCGAGCATTATTCGCATGGCTTCCGGGCTGAAGATGTGCCGCATGATGACGCCGACCTCCTGCTGGCCCTGGCTGCGTTTGTCCATCGCAAGTACCGCAATCGCGCGAGTGCCATCAGCGGTCAGATGGAAGGACACGAAGTTGCTGTTGGGGCCGAATTCGTGGTCGTGACTTTAGGACAAAAAGGGGAAACCGCGACCAAGCCGGTGTCGGTGACCGACTTTGACGGAAAGACCGGCTCCAGCCTCATCAAGGTCGGTGCCAACAGCTACCAGCTGTGCAGCAATTACCGTTTGGGCGAGATCCGCATCAGTGGCACCTGCAATGGCCTGCCGTTCACCGCGCAGGTCGAGCGGGGCAGTGTTGCCGGCAAGAACCCGCTGGCAATCCGCGTCTCGCACAACGGCACACAGATTGACGCCCTGGTGCTTTCCAAACGGGCTGCCGAATTGCACGCCCTGATGCCCTACAAGGCGCCACCGGACATGAGCCGCTTTGTGCTGTCGCCGATGCCGGGACTGCTGGTTGACATCGCCGTGCAGGCGGGGCAGAAAGTGCAGGCCGGTGAGCGCGTGGCCGTCATCGAGGCCATGAAGATGGAGAACGTGCTGTTTGCCGCGACCGACGGCGTGGTGGGACGCGTGCTGGCGGTCAAAGGCGAAAGCCTGATCGTCGATCAGCCGATTGTTGAGTTTGCGTAGAAAACAGCATGTCATCCCGGACTTGATCCGGGATCCACCTGTCACAGGGCTATCAGCTTGCACCGGCTGCCTGGCGGAACTTGTCAGCTTGCGTAACAAACAAGCGCCAGTCGCTGAGCGAGTCTGCAGAAAATGATTTTGCAAGCCGGGTGGCACACGTGTAGAGGGACGGAGAGGCCGTCTCATTGAACATTCCGGTAACCTGCGTTACGTTGACCGCCGGGTGCGATTCATCTTTTTTCAAGCGCAGTCCCAGCGTCCCCAGTAATTCACCTTGCGAATCGTATGCCGCATAAAGCGCAACACCACACGCTGCATATTGAATTGCAATCGCCGCATTTTGCAGGCAGGTGCCGCTGTCACAGCCATGGTCAACAATTTCACGAAAAGTTCTTATTCCATTTCTAATTCACAAATGAAGGTAAAAATGCACCAATGATCCATGGCCAGGATACGATAGAGCCTACAGTGCCGGGGTCGAATTCCATTGTTTTCAGTGCCATCGACAAGTGATCTTCCAACGCATCAAGGCTCTTGAAGACTCGGTTGTGAAAGAATTTCTCACGTAGTTCATCCCATACGTGCTCGATCGGATTGAGCTCGGGTGCGTAGGGTGGGAGTTTCAGCAGGTAGATGTTTTCTGGCGCTTTGAGCGCGTCGCTGCGATGCCAGCCCGCACCGTCAATCACCATGATGATGCGATCCTGTGGATGGCGTGCCGAGACCTCTTCAAGGAACAACTGCATGCACCCGGTGTTGACGTGCGGCAAGATCAGACTGTCGAGTTCACCCGTGCAGACGTCGACTGCGCCATACGCATAGGTGTATTCGTGCGTCAGCATGCCTTGGCAGGTTGGGCGTATTGGCTTGGGCGCCCAGCACCGGCGTACGTCGGAGATCCGACCGAAACGCGCCTCGTCCTGAAACATCAGTCTGACGGTTTTGCCTTGTGCCCAGTCTTGGCGGATTTGGGTGAGCGTTTCGGGGAGTTTTTTTTCCACTCCTCTTGAGCCAGTGGATCACTTTGAGGGTGGCGCTTATCGGGCGCGAGCTTTCTCCAGTTGTGGCGGTGCAGCAGGTTATAGGCAGATGCCAGTGCTACCTCCCGCCCCAATCGCTTGTCCAACGCGGCCTTGATCTGGCTGACGACGAGTACACCACCGCCAGCAGCGGACTCCAGAAAGGGGGCCAGAAACTCACGCTCTTCTTGCAGGCTCATGTTCTGGCGTTTGCGCCCGCCTGCAGTGGGCGCATCTGGCGCCCCAGCTTTTTGTCCATGAATAAAGCGCCGACGTAGTTGGCAGGCCCACCCCGGTGACACGCCGATGGCCTGTGCCGTCTCGGCCAAGCTCATCGCGTAGTCCAGTGGCAACACAACCGCCTGCGCCTGACGTAATTGCTCCACTGTCTGAGCCGACGCAATGGCCTCGCGGGCATTTATCAATACACGATCATCTCCGCTGGCAGGACGTGACATGACTTTCTCCATCAGGATTGATGGAGATATTATTACACTAATGAACTAGAAAGTCAATGACACCGTAGGTCGGCACCTGAATGATCCTGTTCCCAAACCGGTATTGCCCACCAATCTGCGTGTTTGGAAAGTGCTCAGGCGAACAAATTTCGACGCGCGGCATGGAGGCCAACAAGGTTGAGAAATGTTGCCGAGCAA
>CAIVLG010000157.1 GCA_903906695.1 uncultured beta proteobacterium
AACTTGAAACCCATACGCTCGGCAAGCCGCAACATCGGCTGGTTCTGTGCCAGGATAAAGCCCTCCATCTCCTTCAGACCGCGCTGCCTTGCGGTGGCTATGAGCGCCTTCATGAGTGTGCTACCGAGTCCGGCACCGCCGAAATCGCCGGCGACGCTGATCGCGAATTCGCAGGTGGTCGAATCGCTCACGATGATGAAGGTGGCGCTGCCCACGATGTCGATGCCGTCGTCCGCTGGAATGGTTGCTACGATGGCGTCCCCGCTTTGCGGGAAGGAGGCGAGCGTCTTGTGCAAGCGTTTTACATCGGGTTCCCGCACGGCACGCATGAATCGCATGTAGCGCGCCTCTGCACTGAGACGGTCGAAAGCCTGCAGCAATTCAGCCTCGTCCGATTCCCGGATCGCTCGAAGGTGCACGACACGCCCGTCGTGCAGGGTCGCATCGAATTCTGTGAGCCTGTGGACGCTCGGCACAGTGAGTTCAGAGGACGGTTCGGGCTCTGAATCGGTCATACGATTGGCAGCGTCTGCAGGGTGTGGCGGGCAATCATCAATTCCTCGTTGGTCGGAATCACCCAGGCCGCCGTCGGGCTGACAGCTGTGCTGATGCGCGGTCCGCCCGTCTGGTTGGCCTGTTCGTCCAGTACCACGCCGAGCCAGGCTGCGTCACGGCAGATACGCTGACGGATCACGGCGCTGTTCTCGCCGATGCCGCCGGTGAACACCAGCGCATCGAGACCACCGAGCGCGGCGGCAAGCGAGCCCAGTTCGCGCGCGATGCGGTAGACGTAGAGGTCCACCGCAAGGCCGGCACGCGGCTCGCCGCTGGCGAGCAACTCGCGCATGTCGCTGGAGATACCGGAGACGCCGAGCAGCCCCGACTGGTTGTAGATCAAACCCTCGATGGCACGCGCGTCCATGCCGCGTTGGTCCATCAGGTACAGGATGACACCGGGATCAAGGTTGCCGCAGCGCGTGCCCATCGGCAGTCCATCGACCGCCGTGAAGCCCATGGTGCTGGCGACGCTGCGGCCTTCCGAGAGCGCGCACATGCTGGCGCCGTTGCCCAGGTGCAGGATCACGCTGCGCCCCTTGGCCGCTTTCGGGTCGAGCCGCGGCAACACGGAGGCGTTGTACTCGTAAGACAGGCCGTGAAAGCCGTAGCGGCGCACGCCAGCGTCATGCAGTTCCTTGGGCAGCGCGAACATTTGGGCGACCTCGGGCTGAGCGCGGTGGAACGCGGTGTCGAAGCAGGCCACCTGCAGCAGATCAGGCCGGCGCTCAAGCATGAGCCGGATCGGTGTCAGGTTGTGTGGCTGGTGCAACGGTGCCAGCGGGATGAACTGCTCCAGATCGCTAAGCACCTGGGCGTCGACGCGCACTGGCCTGGAATACGCCAGGCCGCCGTGCACGACGCGGTGGCCGATGCCTCTGAGATGCAAGCCATCGAGCCTGTCGTGCAGGAAAGTCAAGATGTAATCGAGGGCGCCGGCATGGCCGAGCGGCGTTGCATCGTTCCAGGCATGGGTTGATAAGGTCTCGCCAGCGGCGTTCTTGGCGATGAAGCGCGGCGCCGTATGAATGGCTTCGACCTGACCGCGCACGGTCAGCGCGAGGGCGTCGCCGGTTTGCGCGAACAGCGAGGCCTTGATGCTCGACGAGCCGGCGTTGAGAACCGCAATCGCGTCCATCATCATGTCATCGTCTTTTGCAGATTGATGCGGCCTTGTCGCACCGGTTCATCAAGACCATCACTGCGGCTGGAACCACGCTGGCTTTGCGCAGTGCACTTGCAACCGGTGTACATTGCACACTGCTTCGATTCATGACAGCTTTCTTTGTGGGATCTCGTTGCATGCTAGCACAGGAAAAAGGGACCAGAAGCGCTCAGTCGAGGCGGGCCGGCGTGCCGAAGTTGGCTTCGATTTCGATCTGGCGCCGAGTGAAGTTCTTGACAATGGGAACTCACCTGCGTTGATGAATATCAACGCAAGGCAGGCGCTCAAAGACTAGACTGTTTCTGCATTTCGGCCCTATCTGTTCGGTCCGATCGCAGTCACAACGCCGCTCAGGCGGCTCTGAATCGAGGAACCTGTATGAACCACACCCGTCGCAATTTCACTCTGAGCGCTGCTGCCATGGCGCTTGCCGCCGCATTCTGCAGCCTGCCAGCTCGCGCTGATGACGCCAGCGATGCCAAGGGCGTCGTCGACAAGGCCACGGCCACTGTCAACGCATTTGCCGCGGACAAGGACTACGCCAGCCTGCCGGGCCTGCTGACAAAGGCCAAGGCCGTGCTGGTGTACCCGCAAATCCTCGAAGGCGGATTCATCGTCGGTGCATCGGGTGGCACCGGCGTGCTGTTGGTGCGCGATGCCAAGACCGGCGTTTTCGGCAGCCCGGCGTTCTACACCATGGGCGGACTCAGCATCGGCTTCCTGGCCGGTGGACAGGCAGCCGAAGTCTTGCTGCTGATCAACAGCGAGAAAGCACTGGACTCGATGCTGTCGACCAAGGTCAAACTCGGCGCCGGTGTCTCGATTGCCGCCGGCCCGAAGGGTGCAGGTACCGGTGGGGCAGTCACTGCCGACATCGTGTCGTACGCCAAGGCCAAAGGCGCCTTTGCCAGCTTGGCCCTCGATGGTCAGGTGATCGAAACGCGCGACAAGCTCAATGCAGCCTACTACGGCAAGCCCGCATCGCCGGTCGACATCCTGATCAAGAAGAGTGTCAGCAACCCGGGCGCCGCGCCGCTGCAGGCCGCGCTGAAGTCGGCTGCCAAGTAAAGGCTTGACAAGGCCTGGCTTGCCGGGTCTTCGTGCACAGTTGGGTAAGCAGGGTCAAGGCGTGTGCGGGCCGAGGGCGGCGCAGTGGGTGGCATCGCGAATGTCCCCCGCCCCTTGGGCTCCTCCTTGATTTCGCTGCGCCATCCACTGCGCCGCCCTCGGCAACAAGCGTCAGTGGTTTGCGCCACTCCCACACCGACCCTGGTCGCCTTATCTCAAGAAACCCAAGCTGAAAACCTGGGGCCGCAATTTGTCGCTCAATGTCAGATAAGCCGCTTCGAAAGGACCGAAGTTGACGGGCGCGCTGTCGCCGCTGGCGTTGCGGGCTTTCAGTGCGTTGCGAATCTGATACCAGCCGACGTCGGGTCGGTTCAGTTTGTATTCGTCGCGCACGGTACGTACATCGGTTTGGGCAAAGTAGCTCTGCCACAACAATCGTCCCGCATCCAGCACGGCCAAGGCTTCGCCTGACAAGGTCTTGTCGGCCAGGTACTGCACCATGAAGTCAGATTCAAACCGATCCGGTGCGCCAACTTCAGCCTCAGTGAACGGGATGAAGTGATTGACCAGCGACCACTTCTTGCCGTTCCATTCGAGATCGTTGGCACCGGCGGTTCGGTTGCAGCGATTGAACAGCATCCAGATCAAGCAGTCGGCTTTGAATTCGCCGGAGAGCGGCGCAGTGGGTTGCAGGAACTGGTCACGATCATTGAGCCAAGTGGGCCTGACGGAGCGACGAACGGCAAAGACAACCGCAGCTTGCCAGAGGTTTTCAGCGGTAATAAAGAACCCACGCGCACTACCGTAGCCAGAAGAAAAAACGACGGTCTGCTGTTCCGCGTGTTGTAAATCATTTCCGCCAGACAGCATGTAGGCCATTGCGCCGTCTGCCCATTTCGTACCCCTCAAGTCTTTGGTTGCCGTGGCAGGCGTGACAGCATTTTTCAACGGAACGGCATCAAGTTTGTTTGTTTTGGGACGGGCAAACCATTCGCTCAAGCACTGACTGTTGGGAACGTTAAAGAATGTCTTTTCACCAATAGCCTTTGCGTCCTTATCCAGCACTTCCGTAAGGACGTCAGTGATGGATGTTTTTGCGCTTTGATCGGTTTTCCAAACCAAGAAGCCAATCGGAAATTTTCCGCTCAGTCCATCAAAGGCTTGGTTGTGTACAACAAAACCGCCCAAGTATGTTGCACGCCACGCGTTGCGAAAGATCGCCAGCGTTGGCGCATTGACGTACTTCATCGTACTGAACATCGCCAATGTGGCGGTCGGTATTTCCTTGGCAATACGCGCCACGAACTGCGTGTAAAGCTCATTCCTGGCTTTGCCAAAATTGGCCATGGCATAGGCAGCAAATCTTGTCTTCGCTACGCCCGCTTTGTTCTCGGCATCCATCAATCCAGTGGAGATGTTTTCAAAGTTCGTCGCCTCCGCATACGGCGGATTGATCAGCACCAAGATCTTCTTGCCAGCGGCAATCGCAGCCCGCAATGACATCGGCAGCTTGTTGCTCAGGCTGTAGTCAATTTTGCCGTCAGCCGTAATGTCATCGTTCAAGTAGTCGTACTGAAAACGCTGCGCCGCAACGCAGGTCTTGGTGGCCTTCATGACGTCGATGTCGGCCTTGTCCAGCGTGGACATGTAGATATTGCGCGGGTTGCTGTGCTTGACTTCCAGGTTGCCG
>CAIVLG010000158.1 GCA_903906695.1 uncultured beta proteobacterium
CCGCAGTGCGCAAGCAGCTCAAGAACTACGAGCGCATGAAGCTCCTGATGGAGCGCTGGATTGACTTGGCAACGGAATTGTCAACCCTGCGGCTGATGCAAAAGGCAGGTTGACCGGCAGCGAGAACTTGGCACTGTCCAGAAGAGAATAGAACTGTCAATAAGACAACTTTGCAAGCGAGTTTCATTTGGTCCTCTTTGGTATGCCGTGGGCCTGATTTCGCCTACCCAGTTCAAGTAGCACGGGGGCTGCAAATACACGTGGCCCCTGTTAACTGCCAGTCAGGCTTCACAGAAGCATCCGGCCTTCGTCGAGACAAGTTAGTCGACTTTTCTCTGAAATATAAATTTCTGGCCGCTGAACTGCCGATAAAGCCTTTGAAATTGAACTTCCATAAAGCAGCCAATGGCGAAGGACAGCAACCCTGCTGAACACCTATCCCAGACTTTTCCGCCGCCAATGTCGGCATTGTGATTCCGTCGAGGCGAATGGAAGGGCAGCTTCACGGAACTCCGCTGTCAATCCGGTGAGCATCACTTGGTGAGTTCAATGGCCGGTATTGGGCTGGCATTTCGATAAACCGAAATTCGGCTCTGGGCACGATCTGTATCATTCAAAACACTTTCAATAGCGTTGGACGAATCCCTATGAATCACAGCTGAAATCAAGCGCCGAGGCATGTCGGGCCTCACCGCGATACGGTGCTTGCTGACACAGCCAACGACTGGAAAACGAAGTAAGAGTCATAAGGGTTTAGAAGCGCTCCAGTTCAGGGAATTTGAGCTTGCCGCCGCGCACCAGCATCTTGCCGTACTCGGCGCAGCGCTGCGGCGTTGGAATCACTTTGCCGGGGTTGAGCAGGCCTTTAAGGTCAAAAGCGCGCTTGACGCCAAACATCTGCTCGTTCTCCGCGCCTGAAAACTGCACGCACATCGAGTTCAATTTTTCGATGCCCACCCCATGCTCGCCGGTCACGGTGCCGCCCATGGCGACGCTGGTTTCCAGAATGTCGGCACCGAACAGCTCGCAGCGCTGCAGTTGGTCGGCGTCACTGGCGTCAAACAGAATCAGCGGATGCAGGTTGCCGTCGCCGGCGTGGAATACATTGGCGCAGCGTAGCTGGTACTTCTTCTGCATTTGCTGAATCGCCAGCAGCATGTCGGCCAGACGTTTGCGCGGAATGGTGGAATCCATGCACATGTAGTCGGGGCTGATGCGTCCGCTGGCCGGAAAGGCATTCTTGCGCCCGCTCCAGAATTTGAGCCGCTCGGCCTCATCGCGGCTGACCGCAATGGCGGTGGCTCCGTGCTGGCGCAGCACCGTGCTCATGCGACCAATTTCTTCTTCCACCTCTTCGGGCGTGCCATCGCTTTCGCACAGCAGAATGGCCTCGGCGCTCAGGTCGTAACCGGCATGCACATAGTCTTCCACCGCTGCCGTCATCGGCTTGTCCATCATCTCCAGGCCCGCCGGAATGATGCCGGCCGCGATGATGGCGGCGACGGCGTCGCCGGCTTTTCGGATGTCGTCAAAGCTGGCCATGATGCAGCGTGCCAGTTGCGGCTTGGGCACCAGCTTGACCGTCACTTCGGTCGTGACGGCCAGCATGCCCTCCGAGCCAATGACGATGCTCATCAAATCAAAACCAGCAGCGTCCAGCGCATCGGAGCCAAATTCAATCGCATCCCCTTGCATCGTGAAGCCGCGGACCTTTACGATGTTGTGCAGCGTCAAGCCATACTTCAGGCAGTGCACCCCGCCGGCGTTCTCCGCCACGTTGCCGCCAATGGTGCAGGCGATCTGGCTCGACGGGTCGGGCGCGTAATACAAGCCATGCGGCGCCGCCGCTTCGCTGATGGCGAGGTTGCGCACGCCGCATTGCACGACCGCCGTGCGGCCGAACGGGTCGACTTTGATGATCTTGTTGAACTTGGCCAATGACAGCGTGACGCCCATGCGGTGTGGCATGGCGCCACCGGACAAGCCGGTGCCTGCGCCGCGCGCCACCACCGGCACGTCCAGTGCATAACAGCTGCGTAAGACGGCCTGCACCTGCTCCTGGGTCTCCGGCAGTGCCACCACCAGCGGTCGCTCGCGGTAGGCGCTCAGACCGTCGCACTCATAGGGCGTCGTGTCTTCGCTGTGCCAGAGCAGGGCGTGCGCTGGCAATGAGCTCGCTAGCGCTTGCACGACCTGAGCTTGGCGCTGCTGTCTGTCTGGCGAAATTTGCGACCCGCAGACGTTCGGTGGATTCATGATGGGTTCCAAGTGTCGATTCAGCTACTTCACCGAATATAGAGGCAAACGGCACGCCTGGCTAAAATCGCCCCCTCAAGCGCTCCCCAGTGCGGGAGCGCCACCCACCCGGAGACACCATGCCGCCCCAATCGAAAAGCGCAGGGCGCCGGTTTTGGCTGAAATGGCGATCCTTCTGGCCCGCTCTACCGGCCCATGATCTGCTGCGCAACGCCACTTACCGGCGCCTCTGGACCTCGATCCTGATCAGCTCGTTTGGCGGGCAGATCACGATGCTGGCGCTGCCCCTCACGGCGGCCGTGCTGCTGCATGCATCACCGTCGCAAATGGGAGTGCTGACGGCGATGGAGCTGGCGCCTTTCGTGTTGCTGTCCCTTCCTTCGGGTGTCTGGCTGGATCGCGTGCGAAAGTTGCCGGTGTATGTGGTCGGCGAGGGCCTGATCGCGGTGATCCTGGCCAGCGTGCCACTGGTCTGGTACCTGGATTTGCTCAGCATGCCCTTCATGTACGGCGTGGCCTTCGCCATCGGCTGTGTCTTTGTGACGGCCGGCACCGCGGCCCAGATCGTGCTGACGCAGGTGGTGCCACGCGAGCGCCTGGTCGAGGCGCACGCGAAGAATGCACTGGCATCTTCGGGCGCCGAAGTGGCGGGCCCGGGTGTCGCCGGTGCCCTGATCAAACTGGTGGGCGCACCGCTGGCGCTGCTGGCCGATGCCGTGCTGCTACTGGGCAGCGTCCTGATACTGCGGGGATTGCGGGTCCATGAAAACCGCGTCTCGACTGGCAAGACCCATTTCATGCGCGATTTGAAAGAGGGCCTGCGCTTTGTCGCAAGCCAGCGCCTGCTTCTGTCGTTGGCCGGCGTGGTCGGTTTCTGGCAAATGTGCCACCACTGTGCGATGGTCGTGCAAATCCTGTTTGCCACGCGGACCCTGGGTCTGAACGAGCACGAAGTCCGCTTGTGCTACATGGGCTTGGGACTGGGTACGATTGTCGCCAGCAGCCTGGGCAATCGCGTCTCGCGCCACGTCGGTCCTGGTCCTTGCCTGATTCTGGGTTTTGCCGTCTGCGGTACCGGCTGGCTGCAACTGGCGCTGATGCCGCCGGGTGTCTGGGGCGTCGCTTCGTTTGTCTTCATGCTGCTGTGTTTCAGCGCTGGCGCGGTGCTGATCTTCATCAACTTTCTGGCCTTGCGTCAGGCCGTCACGCCCGAGCCGCTGCTGGGGCGCATGACCAGCACCATGCGCTGGCTGATTCTGATACCGGCGGGTCCCGGCGCCCTGCTGGGTGGTTACCTGGGCGAGCACCTTGGCCTGCGCTTTGCGCTGGCACTCGGAGGTGCGGGCTCGATTGCGCTGGCGCTCTGGGCCTGGCGCCATCCGGTGCTGCGAAATGTGCGCAAGCTGCCGGTGGCGGCTGGCTACAATCCCGCCCACTCTCCACTCCGGTAGCTCACCATGTCCGACCGCCTTGCCGTGCTGCCGCAATATCTGCTGCCCAAGCAGTTCTTGACGGTTCTGGCCGGACGCATTGCCGGTGCGCAAGCCGGGCGCCTGACGACACAGCTGATCAAGTGGTTTGTGCGGCGCTATGGCATCGACATGGGCGAGGCCGCCAATCCGGACCTCAGCAGCTACGCGAGCTTCAACGATTTCTTTACTCGCGCCCTCAAAGACGGGGCAAGGCCGCTGGCCAGCGCCGATCTGATTTGCCCGGTTGACGGCGCCATCAGCCAGTTCGGGGCCGTACGGGGCGATCAGTTGCTGCAGGCCAAGGGCCACCACTATTCGAGCCGTGCGCTGCTGGGTGGCGACGCTTCCCTGGCCGAGCGCTTTGATGATGGCAGCTTTGCCACCCTGTACCTGAGCCCGAAGGACTACCACCGCATTCACATGCCGTGCGACGGGCGCTTGCTCCGGATGATTTACGTGCCCGGCGAGCTGTTCTCGGTCAACCCGACCACCGCGCGCGGCGTGCCGGGTTTGTTTTCACGCAACGAGCGCGTGGTATGCGTTTTTGAATCCAGCAACGGGCCGTTTGCGCTGGTTCTGGTCGGCGCGACCATCGTCGGCAGCATGGCCACGGTCTGGCACGGGCTTGTCAACTCAGAGCGCGACGGCGAACTGCTTGAGTGGCGTTACGACGATCAAAACGTGCAACTCAGGCAGGGTCAGGAAATGGGCCGTTTCTTGCTGGGCTCAACCGTGGTGATGCTGTTTCCCAAAGGACCATTGCAATTTAATCCGACCTGGCGACCGGGCGGCCCGATTCGATTGGGCGAGCTGATGGCCGTCCGCTTTGCATAGACGCGACAGGACTGCCACAATCTTCCCATGAACTACGAACACCTTTTGCTCAGCACCGACGGCGCGATCACGACGCTGACCCTGAACCGTCCCGAGAAGCGCAATGCGCTGGCGATGAACGTGATGCTGGAATTGACGCGGGCCTTGCGTGAGGTCGCAAGAAGCGACGCGCTCGGCGTGATTCTGGCGGCAAACGGACCGGTCTTCAGTGCGGGCCATAACTTCGGCGACATGGCGGGCGCCACGCTGGAGCAGGCACGGGAATTGTTCGCTGTCTGTACCGACATGATGGACGCGATACAGGCCATGCCGCAACCGGTGATTGCCAAGGTGCACGCGCTGGCCACCGCAGCAGGCTGTCAGTTGGTGGCGACGTGCGACTTGGCGATTGCGGCCGACACGGCTTCGTTTGCTATTCCCGGTGGCCAAGGCGGACTGTTTTGCCATACACCGCTGGTGGCGATTGCGCGCAATGTGGGCCGCAAGCGCGCGCTGGAGATGGCGCTCACGGGCGACGCGATCGATGCCAGGACCGCAGCCGAATGGGGTCTCATCAACCGGGCCGTGCCGGCCGACCAGCTCGACAGCGCGACCCTCGATTTGATTGGCCGGGCAACGCGCGGCAGCGCACTTTCCAAGGCGCTGGGCAAGCAGAGCTTCTACCAGCAGGTCGGCTTGCCGCAGGACCAGGCTTACAAATTGGCAATCGAATTGATGGCATCAGCCGCGCTGACGCCCGATGCGCAGGAGGGCATCCGGGCCTTCCTGGAAAAGCGTCACGCGCATTACACGCAGCGCCCCTCCATCACTTGAAGATCACCGTCTTGTGGCCGTTCAGTAGCACGCGGTGCTCGCTGTGCCATTTGACGGCACGCGCCAGCACCTGGCTCTCAGTGTCGCGGCCCAGCGCCGTCAAATCTTCCACCGTCTTGCTATGGTCGACACGCGCCACGTCCTGTTCGATGATGGGGCCTTCGTCCAGTTCGGCAGTCACGTAATGGGCGGTCGCGCCTATCAGTTTCACACCCCGGTCGTGCGCCTGGTAGTAGGGCTTGGCACCTTTGAAGCTGGGCAGGAAAGAGTGATGGATATTGATCGCTGAGCCTGAGAGTTTGCGACACAGCTCGTTGCTCAGGACCTGCATGTAGCGCGCCAGCACCACCAGTTCGGCCGACTCGCTCTGGATGATGTCAAACTGTCTGGCTTCCACCTGGGGCTTGTTCGTGGCATTCACTGCGAAGTGATGAAAAGGCACGTTGTAGCTGGCGGCAAGCTGATAGAAATCGCGATGGTTCGAAATGATGGCGCGAATGTCCAACGGCAACAGACCGCTCTTCCATCGAAACAGAAGATCGTTCAGGCAGTGGCCTTCCTTGCTGACCATGATGACGGTGCGCATCGGCTCGGCGCGAGCGTGCAGGCGCCACTGCATCCGATACGGCAGAGCAAATTCAGCGAGCTGTGTTTTGAGTTCCTCATAGTTCAGCTGAGCGCAGGCAAACTGCACCCGCATGAAGAAGAAGCCTGTATCCAGATCGTTGTACTGGGCCGCCTCTTCGATGTTGCCGCCGCGCTCTGCAAGGAAACCCGACACCGCATGGACCAGGCCCAGGCGGTCGGGACATGACAGGGCAAGGATGTAAGCAGGATTCATGGTTTGCGTCGCATGGCGTCAAAATTTGCACAGTAGTCAATCGGGGCCGCTGCTTGGGCCGGCCAGATGGCATCAAAACTGGCTGCCATCGCTGAATCATCCGGCTCGGGCTCGGGTCGCATCAGCACGGTCTTGCTTCTCAAAGTCGGCGCCATATGCAGCGGCACGCCAAGCTGGCGATCCACATGCCCGCCGCCTGCCAACAAGACCACCGTTTTACCGGCTTGGACGGCTTTGGCAACCGTCTGCGCCATGGCAATATCACGGGCAATCTGGATCCGCGTCATGGGCGCAATCTGGCTTTCGGGAAGCTTGTCGCAATGGCCGCTGCGGATACTGTCCTGCTGGGCTTTGAGGGCCGGTCCTGTCAGCAACCGGTCGAGATCCGTGTTTGCCATGGCCTCGCGCATACCGGCGCGCGGCAGATTCGCCCCCATCACCGGCACATCGGCTCTGACCGCCGCCATGACCGCCTGACCGTAAGCTGCCCAGGGCCAGCCGTCGTTGTTCCACTGCAAGGCAGCGCGTACCTCTTCTTCGCTGGCATCGGGCGCGAGGTTTGCCGTCGATTGCCCCTGGCTGGCCATCTCCAGTGTCAGGGCGGCAAGCAGCTTCTGCGAAGCCAGTGTGCTGACGACAAGGCGGTGAACTCGCTGGTGGTCTGGAACGTCGTGTTGTTCACCCAACAGAATGGCGTCGGCGGGCAGGAGCTGCTTGAGTCTTTCAACTCGACTCGCGTCGCTATAGGCAGCGGGAGCCGGAAGGTCGGCACAAGCGGCAAGCACACAAGCCAAAGCGCCTGCGCAAAGCCGTTCGACCCACTTCAAAACCGGTACTCGCTGGATCGCTGGTTTCAGTGCACGACGACCGGGTTTTGCGCCAGTTCGGCGTATTGCTCCAGCGTGTCCTCGACCTCTTCCTGGGTTGGCGTTTTTTGCTGCCAGGCGGAGATCTGTTGTTGAAACAACTCAGCCCAGGAACCATCCAGATACACCTCTTTGCCAGCACGCTTGTCGATGATCTCGAAACCATGGCGCGCCAGTGTGGGCACCAGCAGAACCTGCTCAATTCGCTCACCGTCGACCTCGCAGGCCGCATCGGCCGCCACGGCGTTGGCCAGCATGTGCGTCACCGAGTAGGTTTCAGAGTCATAAAGCGTGTGCATACCAAATTATCCTTTAATTCACTGTGGCTTGCAGGTGGCCACGTTGGAGCCAATTTCAAGAGTTGAAATGCGGGACCGACTCAGTCGCTTTGAAACCAGTGCCGCTCTGCCCTATTTGGTTTTTTGGGGACGCTTCCAGTTGGGGATGCTGACCTGACGGGCCCGCGCCACGCTCAGGGCGCCCGCTGGCGTGTCTTTGGTCAGCGTCGAACCACCGCCCACGGTACCGCTGGCGCCGATGGTCAATGGCGCAATCAGCACACAATTGCTGCCGATGTGCACGTCGGCTTCGATGATGGTGCGGTGCTTGAAAGCACCGTCGTAGTTGGCAGTGATTGAGCCCGCGCCGAAGTTGACGCGCTCACCCACGGTGGCATCGCCCAGATAGGCCAGGTGATTGGCCTTGGCACCGTCGGCCAGGCTTGAGTTTTTGATCTCGACAAAATTTCCAACATGAACTTGCGTGCCCAGCTTGGCGCCTGGTCGCAGGCGGGCGAACGGACCGATCAAGGCACCGGCACCGACTTCCACCGCGTCCTTGCTGCCGAACTTGCCGCCCTCGATATGGGTGAAAGGATGAATCACGGCGCCGGCGCCAATGGTGGCGTTGGAGATCACGCAGTTGGCACCGACCGTCACATCGTCCGCCAGGCTGACCTGGCCCTCGAAGACACAGTTCACATCGATCGCCACATCCTGTCCGCACTGCAAGCTGCCGCGCACATCGAGGCGCGCCGGATCGGCTAGACGAACCCCATGCTCCATCAATTGCAGTGCCGTCCGCCGTTGATACGCGCGCTCCAGGTCAGCCAGCTGCAAGGGGCTGTTGACGCCCTCCACTTGCAAGGCATCGGCAATTTTGTGCGCGACGACCTCGACGCCGTCGGCCACCGCAAATTTCACGATATCGGTGAGGTAATACTCGGACTGCGCGTTCTTGTTGTCGAGTCGCGCCAGCCAGCGCTTGAGTGGTGCAGCGGGCACGGCCATGATGCCGCTGTAGATCTCGTTGATGGCGCGCTGCTCGGCACTGGCGTCTTTCTGCTCGACGATCGCCTGCACTGTATCGCCGCGCCGCATGATGCGGCCGTAACCGGTGGGATCGGCAAAATCAATCGTCAAGAGCGCCAATCTGGTGCCAGCGCAGGCCGCAATCAGCTGCTGCAAGGTCTCAGCGCGCATCAGCGGCACGTCACCCGAAAGCACCAGCACGACTCCATCGTCACCCAGCACCGGCAGCGCCTGCTGCACCGCATGCCCGGTACCCAGCTGCGGTTCCTGGCGCACAAATTGCAGATCAAACCTTGGGTCGGCGCCCATCGCAGCTGTCACTGCAGCCTCGACTTGCGCCGCGCCATGGCCGCTGATCACGACCACCTGACGCGCCGACAATTCAGCCGCCGTGTCCATCACATGCTGCAACAATGCACGCCCGGCCAAAAGATGTAACACTTTGGGTAGTTTGCTTTTCATGCGCGTGCCCTTGCCCGCCGCCATGATTACCACATCCACCACGCCCGGCGCGGTGGAAATACTGGAAATACTTGCCATGTCCCACTCCAATCAGTCACCCGGTCAATTGCTCACACTGCGCCACATTATCGGCGTGCTGCTGCTCACGCTGATGGCACTCTGCTTGGTGGGTTGCAGCGCCGTTCAATTTGGCTACCAGCAGGCCCCCGAATTGGCCTATTGGTGGCTTGACAGCTATCTGGACTTCAACGAGTCGCAGTCTCTCAAGCTGCGCGCAGATCTAACCGCGTTGCAGGCCTGGCACCGCCAGACCGAGTTGCCCATCTACATCAAGACGCTGGACAAGTTGCGGAAAATGGCTCCGCTGGATGCGACGCCAGAGCAGGTCTGCGGCCTGTACACCGAGTTCAAAACCCGCCTGCAGGTCACGCTCGATCAATTCGAGCCGACCGTGTCAGCCATTGCGCCGGCACTGACGCCGGGGCAAATCGATCATTTGACGCGACAGTTCGAAAAGCGCAACCAGAAATGGCACGATGAATGGATTGACCTGACGCAGGCACAGCGTCATGCCAGACGCTTCAAACAAATGAAAGAGAGATCGGAGGGCTTCTATGGACGGCTCGAAGAACAGCAGCTAGGCGTGCTGCGCAACGGGCTCCTGGCAACACCGCTGGATATGAGCCTGAGCTATCAAGAGTCGCAGCGGCGCCAGCAGGACATTCTGCAAACCTTGCGCCAGCTGCAAGGCGCGAAGCCCGGCGCGCCCAGTGTGCAGGTGGCGATGCGGGGCGTGCTGGAGCGCTCTATTGACTCACCCGACCCCGCTTATCGGGCCTACATGGAAAAGGTGACGCAGGCCCAGTGCCGGACCTTTGCTGCCCTGCACAACAGCAGCACGCCAGCCCAGCGATTGCATCTGTTCGAGACACTTAAAGACTATCAAACTGATGCCCGGGATTTGCTGGGGGCAAAGCAGTGAAACGACTGCCAACATCCCGTAAGATCGCTCATGGCCATCAGCGTTTTTGACCTCTTCAAGATCGGCATCGGACCGAGCAGTTCGCACACCGTTGGACCGATGAGGGCGGCGCGCCTGTTTGCCACAGCGCTGCAGCGTGATGGCCTGCTGGACGTCACGGCAGCTGTCAAGTGCGAGTTGTACGGCTCGCTCGGCGCCACCGGCAAGGGTCACGGCTCGGACGTGGCCGTCATGCTGGGCCTGATGGGCCATGCCCCAGATACAGTCAACGTAGAAGCTGTGGCGGACATGATCGCGACAGCGCGTACCAACCAGACGCTTGCGCTGCTCGGCACCAGGCTCATCACATTTCGTGAAAAAGAGCACCTGCTGCTGTACCGGCGCGAAGCCATGGCCGAGCACCCCAATGGCATGAAATTCAGCGCCCTGGACGCGCAAGGCCAAGTGCTGCGGCAGACCGGCTACCTCAGTGTTGGCGGCGGCTTTGTCGTCACGGCGGGCGCCAGCAATGAGGCCGTTCTGAGCGCGTACCGCAAAGCGCCCTACCCCTTTACCTCGGGCGACGCGCTACTCGCCCTTTGCAGGGAACATGGCTTGAGCATAGGTCAACTGATGTGGGCGAATGAGCGAACCTGGCGCAGCGACGAAGAGATCCGCGCCGGCCTGCTGCACATCTGGCAAGTGATGCGCGAATGTGTTCAGCGCGGTTTGAATCGCGAAGGCACACTGCCCGGACCCTTCAAGGTGCAGCGCCGCGCACCGGTGCTGGCGGCCCAGTTGCGCGAACGGGCCGAGCGCACGCTGGCCGATCCGCTGTCGGTGCTGGACTGGATCAATGTCTACGCCTTTGCCGTAAACGAAGAAAACGCATCGGGTGGGCGCGTGGTGACGGCTCCAACAAACGGCGCTGCCGGCGTGATTCCGGCCGTGCTGCATTACTGTGACCGCTTTGTCCTGCCTGCACGGCGCGGCACGGCGCAGGACAACAGCGACGAGGCGGTAATCGACTTCCTGATGAACGCTGCTGCCATCGGCATTCTGTACAAACGCAATGCCTCCATCAGCGGCGCCGAAGTCGGTTGCCAGGGCGAGGTCGGCGTTGCCTGCTCGATGGCGGCGGCCGGACTGGCCGCTGTGATGGGTGGCAGCCCGGAACAGGTTGAAAACGCGGCCGAGATCGGCATGGAGCACAACCTGGGCCTGACCTGCGACCCGATCGGCGGTCTGGTGCAAGTTCCGTGCATCGAGCGCAATGCCATGGCCGCCGTCAAGGCTGTCAACGCCGCGCGCATGGCGATTGCCGGCAACGGCCAGCACGTGGTGTCGCTGGACAACGTCATCAAGACCATGCGCGAGACCGGTGCCGACATGAAGACCAAATACAAGGAAACCTCGCGTGGTGGCTTGGCGGTCAATATTGTGGAATGCTGAAACCGATTTTCCCCACTCATACCCCCGCCGGTTATTGGGGTCAGAGCCCAAATTCGCCGAGCCGAAGGCTCGCCCAGGGGGTGCGGCGCACAGCGCCGCAGCGTGGACTTGGGGTTTTGCCAAATTGGTGTCTGACC
>CAIVLG010000159.1 GCA_903906695.1 uncultured beta proteobacterium
ACGCACGTCGGCCTGGATCCATGCGCCTACGGCACATTCCATGCGGCGCACAAAGGCCGCCCTCATTTACAAGCGCACGAAAAACTTGCGCGCGGTGCAGCTTTTGCTCGGTCATGCCAAGTTGGAGCCCGCGGTCCACCGAGGGTCAAGGCGAACGGCTGGTTCGGAGAAATCTTTGGACCCGCCATGCAGCGAACGCGGAAGTTCGGGGACACCCCCAGTGAAACCGCACATGCTTCTGAAATCGCCCATGAGGACAAAGATGGAGAGTTGACATATGGTGCCATTAATGGAACCATAACCGTTCTATGTCAAACACTGAATAACTGCTGGAACAGATGCGTCGTGAGCCAGCAAATGTGCGCTTCAATGATTTGAAGAAACTGTGTGAGACCTACTTCGGCAAGCCCCTGCAAGACGGTAGCAGCCACGCCATTCTCAAGACTCCTTGGCCTGGCGACCCGCGTGTAAACATCCAGAACGCCAAAGGCAAGGCGAAGCCATATCAAGTCAGGCAAGTCCTTCAAGCTATCGAACAAATGAAAAACAGATCATGAACATCAAGCACTACACCTATCGCGTCACTTGGTCGCCCGAAGATGGCGAACACGTCGGCCTGTGCGCCGAATTTGCTTTGCTGAGTTGGTTGGCCAAAACGCCTGAGGCGGCACTCAAGGGTATCCAGAAAGTAGTGGCCGCCGTGGTAACCGACATGCAAGCGAGCGGCGAGTCCGTGCCGGTGGCGCTGGCCGAGAAAAACTACAGCGGCGAGTTTCGTGTGCGCATCCCGCCGCTGGTTCACCGCAATCTGGCACTCATGGCTGCCGAGCAAGGCGTCAGCCTGAACCGACTGGCCAGTGCGAAGTTGGCGGCTTGAGGGTCGATCAATGGCGTCAGTGGGGGACCGGGTTGCAGCGGGAGCCGACAGCCACGAACGGCAGGTTCCTGGTGTTCCAATTGAAATTGCTTCGCCTTTGCGTCGACTTGGCAGTGCGCGACGTCAAGCACTTTATCGCGTACGCAGATATGGAAGTGTGTGCTGCTGAGTGCATGACTGCCTGCGCCACAGCCCATTTGAACGTTCAGCCTGGTGCGATGCCTTTGACTGCCCAAGCGAGCGCCGCATACGAGCGCGGGCCGTCTGGCTCCCCGTCGATGTAAGCGGCCCGCACCGCGTCTCGAAGCCGTCCTTTGTCAGCGCCACTGAGGGCGCCAACGTACTCGGCGCCGGGCCCATCCCTGCCGACGTAGGGCGCCCAGTAATCCTCAAAGGAGGCGAATTCCATGCGAATACTCAAGACGCTCTCACTCACTTCGGATAGGCCAGCAGCGCGCCATGCGTCGGCCAGTTCGCCTGGTCGGGTCATTGGACGCGTGTAGTTGCGAGCCCTGCGCTCAGTTGCCTTTGGGTCCAGAGCAGCGGCAGTGTCAAAGAAGATTCGATTTGCCACAAAGCCCCCTCGCGCATCCCATACTGCAGCTGCCACCACCGCACCCGGTCGCGCAACGCGCCGCATCTCGGCAATGGCTTCGTCCGTGCGGGGAACGAAGTGCAACATCAGCAAGGACAGAACGCGGTCGAAAGTATTGCTCGGAAATGCAAGCTTGCACGCATCGCCCACTTCATAAGAAACTCGCGGGTCAAAATTGCGATTGATGGCGTACGCTATATATGCTGGCGAAAAGTCGATTCCCCGCAGTTCCTTTGGCTGGCATCGCTGCAACAGCGCCGACGCTAGGCAGCCGGTGCCGCAACCAACATCGAGGATGCTGTCGTCGTCGGCAGTCCCGACGAAGTCCAGAAATGGCTCAGCCAAGCGCCGACTCCAGCGGCCCATCTGAATTTCATAGCCGTCGCCGTCGGCAGCGTTGAAGGTTGAAGAAGTTGTCATCCCCACTCTCCTTGTAAAAATCAACAACCGTGCCCTGCCAGCGCACGCCGGCTTAGCCAAGGCTTTCGGTATCGGCCAGGTTGTCCTGCTCTTCGTCGTCGAGCCTCATGAATATGTCAATCGACAGTTGCGCCAGAGTCGCGCACCGCCTTGCCCCACTTGGCAAGTTCGCGGCGCTGAAATTCGCCAAATGCACCAAGGGTCAGGACTGTGGGAAGTACCCCCAGCGGCTCCAGCCGGTCGCGGAAGGCGCTGCTGCGCACGATCCGCTCGATCTCTGCGGCAAGCGTTGCTGCTTGAGCCGCGGGAAGGTTGGCCGGCGCAAACACACCCCACCACTGCGTGGTCTCGAAGCCGGGAAAGCCCGATTCGGCGACGGTAGGCACGTTGGGCAGCGCCGCCGAGCGCTGCGCGCCGGTGACGGCGATGGCGCGCACTTTCCCCGTCTGAATGTGTGCCATCGACGACTGCAACGGGTCGAACATCATCTGGATCTGGCCGCCAATCACGTCGGTCAATGCTTGTGGGCTACCTTTGTAAGGCACATGCTGTAGGTCGATGCCCGCAGCCGCTTTGAACATTTCGCCGGTCAGGTGATGGGGCGTCCCATTGCCGGCGCTGCCGTAGCTTATCTTGCCGGGCATCTTCTTCGCCAGCGCCACCAAACTGGCGACATCGTTGACCGGTTGAGAGGGATTCACGACGATGGCCAACGGCGCCGTGGCGACGAGCGCAATGGGCGTGAAGTCTTTCACGGGGTCAAAAGGCAGCTTCTTGTACAACGCGGGATTGATGGCGTGCGTACCTGCAGTACCCATCAGCAGTGTGTAACCATCGGGTGCCGACTTGGCCACGACATCTGAGCCCATGGAGCCACCCGCTCCAGGGCGGTTATCGATGATGACCATTGCCTTGAGCGCATCGCCCAGCATTTGCCCCAAAGGCCGCGCGACAATATCACTCGGTCCGCCGGCAACAAAGGGAACGATCAGGCGAATCGGCCTAGAGGGATTCTGTGCAGTGGCCTGCACGGTGGCGAGCACAAGTACCCCGGATAGCGCAACCAGTCTGAAAAAGTTTCGCATGACGCTGCCCCCTTAAACGCCGAACCAGTGAAACGACAAACCATAAGCATTTCAGTTCTGCCTATATTCGCGCATCGAGTCGATGACGGATAGGCTTTGCAACCGCACGAAAGCCAGTATCGCGCCTTCGATCCGTCGTTGATCAGAGTGAAAACCCTCGATTATTCAGGCAGCGATGCGAAGGTGACGAAGCTGGCGACTCGACCGTTCTCGCTTACCAACAGCAATCATCAGGATAAATGCGATAAGCCTGCGTAGGCAGAAACGTCACTATCCGCAAATTGATCGTCCCGTTTGGGATGAACCCGTGGGGTCTTCAACGGCGGGTTCGGGGCGGTCAAATCAGCCAACTCCACGACAGGTAAGTGTCTTCTGCTGACAATCGGGGGAAGATTGGACAGTTGCGTTCCAGTACCTGTATTGCGACGCTTGAATCCAGTTTCAAACCCTTGCGGTCAGAGCCTTTTCATGTGCCTGCGTTGCAGGCGGCGCCGCTGGCGCTGCGGGGCTATCGCTGGCGCGATCAACGTGGCTGAGCACCGGCTGCCCCAGTGTCTGCATCAGGCGGTTCGCCCAGGCAAAGATGGCGGCGGCGTGGATTGCATCGAGCACCTGCAACTCGTCAAGTCCGAGCGAGCGCAGCGTTTGCACCTGGGCCACGGGTGCCACGGGCGGCTTGGCGCTGAGCACGATGGCCAGATCCAGGATGGCGCGTCGTCTGGGTGTCAGCGCTGCATTGACCCCCTGTTCAAACAGGTCATCAATCACCTGCGGCTCTTTGCTCAGTTGCACAAAAAGACGGGCATGCACCGAGGCGCAGTAGGGGCAACCGTTGGTCAGCGAAACACCCAGCGTTGCCAGTTCGCGATCAGCGCGCGGTAAACCACCTGTGCCGTACATGATCGCGTTGAAGAGGCGGGAGCGCTGGCGCAGAACCGTCGGGTTGTGAACCAGTGTCAGGTAGTAGGGCGAACTGGCAGCGCTCGCATGACTTTCAGCCAGCACCACCAACTGTTCAGCGCTGGCCTGCTCCAGATGGACGGTGGGCAACCAGGCGGCCCAGTCCAGCGCATCGATGGTGAAACCCCTGCTCGCCGGTGACGACGCCTGCACGGCGTGATGGCCCTTCAACAAAGTGTTGCTCTCGCTCTCTGGCGCGGCCGCAGGCGGCGTACGGGTTGGCACATTCAGTGCGCGCAAACCGGCCAGCAACACGACTTGGTAGTTGACGAAGGCGATCAGCTGCGCCAGCGTGACGATATCGACGGCAGACAATCCGCGCTGCAGCAGTTCAGCCAGATGGTTCACTTGCGCAGCAGCAGGGGTCAGCGTCAGTCGATCAACGAATCGAAGTATCGATGACCAGCGGCTGTCACCCGGCGAGAAAGCAGGTTGAACCTTGGTCACCAGCAGCAGCGCCGCGTCAGCGCCGCACGCTTGCGCGCGCTGACCATAAAAAGCCGCGAGCAGTCCGTCGTGCTGCAGCAGGGCAACACGCAGCGCCACCAGTTCGCGTTCAACGCTGGACAGGCCAGCGACCTCCGCAGTTGGACCCAGCAGGGCATCAAAGCTGCCCTGGGTCGCCTGGCGCACGTCCGCACGCCGATGCCTCAGTTGTTCGATTGCACTGCTGCCGAGCAGGGTGTCAATCACGTCGATGGCGCCGGCGCCGGGATGCTTTTCAGTGGTGCTCATGTTGTGCTCTTCCTGTGCTTGCGTGACTGCAGTGCGCTGCGGCCCAACAGGCCGAGCGCAAGATCATCCTGCGGTGGCTGAAACAAGCCACCCCGCGCGTCGCGGAAGTGCCGCTCCAGCGTCAGCTTGCGCGTCAAGCTGAAGCCGCCGGCCACACGCAGGCCAATATCGGTGACACGGCAGGCTGTGTTGGTAACCAGGTATTTGGCCGCCGCAATTTGCGGCCCCAGGCTGGAGCGGTCCTGCGGTGCCTGGCTCCAGCGTTGTGCGACCTGGTACAGCACGGCACGCGCGCCGAAAACCTGCGCCTGCATCTCGCCAAGCCATTGCTGGACATGCGCCTGCTCGGCGATGGGCCGACCCAGCACCGAAGGCACGCGATCGTTGGCGTAATCACTGGCCGCATCCAGCGCAGCCTGTGCAATGCCGAGGTAAACAGCGACCAGCCCCAGCCACCAGCCATTGGGAGCTGGCGGCACCGCTGCAATACCGATCCGGGTGCGCTCGACGATATGGCTCTCGGGAACGAACACCTGTTCAAAATAGGCGTCGTCACTGGCGCCGCTGCGCTGGCTCAGCGCATCGTGCCATGTTGATTCATACCGCAAGCCGGCGCTGGGCGCCTCGACGATGGCACGCGCCACCTCGCCAAGCGGTGCATCAGCGCTCGGTGGCAGGGTGACGGCGGTGACCAGAAAGCGCAGAGCCGGAGCCGCAGTGACAAAGCTCTTGTGACCGGAGACAAGGTAACCACCGGAGACCGGCGTAGCGGTGGTGGCGGGCACGCCACCGCGCGAGATACTGCCCAGATCGGGCTCGGTCACCACGGAGTTGGCAATGCCACCCTCGCGTGCCAGCGTCCGGCTGACGTGCGCAATTAGCGCCGCTGGCCAGATCGGTTCTTCGCCCAGACGGCCGATCACATTGAGCAGCATGCCCACGCCGATGGCGGTGGCTGCATCGCCTTGGGCGAGCTGCTCCTGCGCCAGCACCATCTCGAACAGGCTGGCGCCCTCGCCGCCGTGTTCGCGCGCGATCGCCAGTCTCAGGTAGCCGCTCTCATGCAGTCGCTGGTAGTGTGCGAGCGGGAAGGTGCCGGTGCGGTCGTGCTGCGCAGCGCTGGGGGCGAGTTCGTTGGCCAGTGATGCGCCCAGCGCGACAATGCGGCGCTCGCGCTCACTCAGCTCAGGTACACGGGTCAAATCGGAAAGTGGCATAGCGGTTTTGCGTTTTCAGAGAGATGGGAATTACTGATACACCGTTGTCATGCCGGACTCGATCCGGCATCCATGCATTAGGGGCTCTGGATTGCGGGTCAAGCCCGCAATGACAAACAGAGGAATAACTGGTACTTTTGCAATTTCCATGTCCATCAGAGTGGATGAATTTCAAAATGGGCGCCATGCGTTTGGCTCAAGGGCAGTCTGCTTGCCGGTCCGCTGCCGGTGCCGCGCAGTGCGACGCCAAACAGCCTGGGACCTTTGACCGCGAGGTGCTCCCG
>CAIVLG010000160.1 GCA_903906695.1 uncultured beta proteobacterium
CATTCGATTGCAGGCGGCGCCTATGTCAGTTGGCCCATGGGAGAATATACGCTGTCGCGACTGGTCGACAAGATTTCACTTGACTTCACGGGGGGGCGGGGGCTTTGGCCAGGGTTGATTGCCTCCAAGGCCGGTTTATCAACGCCGGAAACCTGGGGCACATGGTCTGACGCAGACACCGTGACACTGCGCTTCGTTACGCCACTTCCGAAGTATTTCAGGCTTCGTCTCAAGGCGGCTGCCTTTGGTCCGAACGTTGGCGCAGAGTTCCGCGCCATCTGTGGCGGCGAAACGCACAGTTTCAATTTGGCTGTCGAGCCGCAAGACACAGACATGCGGTTCACGAATGACAGCTTGTCAGACACGCTAAAAATTGTCATTCCGAAACCGACATCACCGAAACAACTCGGCCAGAGCGATGACCCCAGAAAACTTGGCATTTCGCTTTTCGAACTGAATATTGACCCCATGTGAGAATCACCGACAGGCATTTCACCGCGCTCCAAACCCACTGAACATAATGCGAAGAGTCTTAAAGACTATCAACAGATCCATCGCCACCGAGTAGTTGGCCACGTAGTACAGGTCGTAGCTGAGTTTGACCTTGGTGCCTTCCTCGCTGTCGGCGTAGCCCTGCTGAATTTGTGCCCAGCCGGTCAGCCCGGGTCGAACCAGGTGGCGGTATGTGTAGGCAGGAATGCGTGTAGCAAATATTTCGACCAACTCCGCCTGTTCGGGGCGCGGACCAATCAAGCTCATGTGCCCCAGCAATACATTGACCAACTGTGGCAACTCATCGAGCCTCCAGCGGCGTATGAAGCTGCCTAAGCGTGTGACTCTGGCGTCCTGCACCTTCGCAAACTGCGCAGCTTCTGGCAAGAGTGTGTGCCGCATGCTGCGAAATTTCCAGAGCCGAAAGGGGCGCCCGTCACGCCCTGTGCGCAATTGGCTGTAAAGCACCGGTCCGTGCGAGTCCAGTTGCACTGCTACCCAGACGGTAGCGCACAAGGCAAGCCACAGTGGTGCGGTGACCAGCACCATGAGCACATCAATGACGCGCTTGGTCACGTCATAGGTCGGGTTGCGATCCATTTGCCAGAGATCGTCTTGCGCAGTCGGCAGCATCTTGCGACCGCTGAGCAATTCGGCCACTGCCTCAACGCTGTAGATATGCATGTGGTTGAACTTGATCTGACTCAATAACTGGTTGCGTTCGGTGTTGGCCGGTACGCGACGGTCAACCACCACGCCATCAAAGGCCAAAAATTCGTCAAGTTTGGCGGTGTCAGCGGGCAACAGGCACAATTCAATGTCTCCGGCGTGCAAGCCGCCAGTGCCACACCAGGTGCGCAGACGTTCGGGAATGATGGTGTCCAGGCAGAGCAAGCGCTGCACGTGATGACGCCTGCGGAGCCAGTCACCCATCACAAACCAGGCCGTAGTCAGTACATAGACCAACAGCACCGCGCCGCGTGAATAGGGTTGCTGCAGCAGGGCAAAGCCCAGTATCAGTAGCAGAAATGGCGTCACTGTAGCGACAAGCAGCAAGCTGGTGCGCTCGGGCGCAGGTAGCCAAGCGCCGCGGTAGATTGAGTAGGCGGCGAACACGTAAGGCAAGGCGCACCACAGAACTGTGTGCAGAAATCGGTCGTTAGCCCATCCAGCCAGAACCAGGCCCATGGCAATGCCGTAACCCACTAGCAGCGTGACCCCACCCATGAGCAACCACGCAAGCTGCTTGGCTTGACCGGGTCGAAGCGCATTGGGCGAAGCCAGTGTGCTGTGGTCTGGGTTCGGCCGTGTGCGGGTGGGTGCTGCGTGCATGAGCGGTTGAGTGACCACCTCTTATACCGCATCAATCGCTTTGCGATACTGTTGCGCCACTGAGTCTGCCATTCTGGTGTCACTAAAGTCCGCGACGTAGCGGTCGCGACTTGCTTGCCCCATTCGCACTCTTAAATCGGTGTCTTCTTGCAAACGGTCAAGGCAATTTTTTAGTGCGGCTTGATCGCCAGCCTGCACAAGGAATCCGTTAACTCCATCTTCTACCAATTCGCGGACCCCGCCAACATCAGTCGCGACAATGGGCATGCCCGCACACATGGCCTCGATAACGGAAAGTGGAAGCCCCTCATACCTGGAGCACGGAACAAATATTCCCGACCGGGCCAACAATTGAGGAACGTGATTGCTAAGGCCAAGACACTCAACCAATTCGTGCTTGTTCGGAGCGTTTGCCAAGACCCGTCTGCGAAAGTTGGTTGAATCGGTCCCTTCTCCGACAAGGACCAGCCTGAACTGTGTTCGACAGTCTTCGAATGACTTCAGCAACAAATCATGGTTCTTTTGGTAACAAACACGCGCCGCCATGATTACTGCTGAGCTTTTGTCAACTGCCGATCTGCAACCGTGATCCGTCACACCATTGTGAATGGTCAAACACCGAGTTGATTTGATTCCTAACTGCTCAAGTCCAATGCGCCGGTCTGCTTCGGATACAAAAATGTAGGTTGAACCGGGAATGCGTGAAAGAACGCACTCGAAAAAAAACACAAACGCGCCCTGAATTCTTGCCCGGCCATTGCCAAATCCCCAGCCGTGAACGGTGTATAGGCATGGCACATTCAGAAAATATCCAACCACGCGGGCGATCATGCCCGCTTTGCTGCTATGGGCATGCAACAACGCCGGTTGCTCTGAGCGAACGATCTTTAGCAATGAAAGAAGGCTTAGGAGATCAGCAATTGGACTGATCTTGCTTCTCAGCGTGGGGACAACCCTGCTTGGCACACCTCTTTGAAGCATCTCTTGCCTAACCGGACCATCTTCCCCAAAAACAACGAATACATCAAACTTTGCTTGCAATGTCGTGACGAGCGTCAACACGTGTATTGGCGCACCGGCCCAATCTGAATTGGTGGATGCAATCAGTATTTTCTTACGATAACCAGGCGCTGGCTTGTTCATCACTTGGGCCCACTTCGCAACTCTGCTTTCGCTTTTCGAATTGTCATATTGGCCCGAGGTGTGTCCGCGCCGATTGAATATTGACCCACCCTGCCAATTCAATATTGAACCAAGGCGGACAGTTGCGTTTTGAATTTGCAACTGCAGGCAAGTGTACCCAGTAGCTGGTTTTGACTTCTGCGTTGTTCCAAATTTTGAATTCTTCTAAACGCCACATGGTGTTGAAATGCCACCATGCGATGCCGCTGCTGATGGGTGCCTGTGAGCGGGGGGCCAAACAAGCCTCGCCCGCAATATACTGGTTGCCTTTGGCTCCTACCCTTTTGCGCATAGCACTCCCATGAAGATCACCATTTCAGAACAAATTCTTACCCAGAACATCGATGATGAACTGGTTTTGCTGCACATGGACACCGGCCGCTATTTTGGCCTGCAGCCTATCGGCCATCGGATTTGGCAACTGCTCTGCGAACACAGAGACACCGATCAGGTATTCACTGCCTTGCTCTCGGAATACACCGTAGACGAGGCTACGCTACGCCAAGATCTGGATGAATTGGTGGCGAGCCTGATCGAGGCACGTCTTCTGAAGCTGGAGTCAGCGCCGGCCTGAACTCGGATGAGCGCTTTCTTCGGCGAGTTCCGATGTGATGGCCGCACGGCGGATGAAGCGCACATCCGGACGATGGCGGAGGCCATCCCCTCGTACGGGTGCGACGGCGAGGGCTTCTTGTGCCGACCCAGCTTAGGGCTTGGCGCGCTGCAGAGCTACACCACCCCGGAATCCCGGTTTGACCCGCCCATCCTTGGGGCCGAGGCCGATCAGCCACGGCTGCTGGCGGGCAATATTCGCATCGACAACCGTGCTGAACTCATCGCCACTCTGGGGCGGCTGCCGGCGACTGGGCGGCCCGTTACCGATGCCGAGCTGGTCTTGGCGGCCCATAGCACGTGGGGCGCCGGGTGTGCGCAGCACCTGACCGGTGATTTTGCCTTCGCACTCTGGGACGCCGCCACGCAAAGCCTGCTGCTGGTGCGCGATCAAATCGGTATCGCCCCGCTCTACTACTATCCCACGGCCTGGGGACTGATCTTTGCCAGCGACCTGCGAGCCCTGGCAGCTCATCCGCAAGGGCCCAAACAGCTCAACCCGGTGGCGATTGCCCACCACCTGCGGGATGCCCAATACCTGCTGCCAAGCACCACCTACCTGGACGGCGTGCGCAAGCTGCTGCCCGGCCATTACCTGCTCCAGACGGCCACCGGCCGCAGCTTGGTCGCCTACTGGTCACCCAGCCAGGCCCCAAAAGTCAAGCTGGCCAACCCAGCTGCCTATGCCCAGCGCTTGCGCGAACTTTTTGAGCTGGCCATCGCCTGCCGATTACGCAGCCTCGCGCCGATCGGCACGCATCTGAGTGGCGGCCTGGACTCCACCGCCATCGCCCTTGCCGCGCAGAAGCAGCTCAAAGCGCGCGGCCTGGCACTGGCGGGTGCCTATACCTGGCTGCCAGACTTGCGTTCTGAAGACGACCCAGCCGCACCTGAATACGCCGCCACCCGCCGCGCCGAAGCCGCGCTTGGCTTTCCAGTCGAAGGCGTTGATCTAAGCCCCGCCGCGCTGCTCACTGAACTGCGCCGCAACATTGCTCTGGAGGGCTTTGCCGACCTCTGGTATGAGTCGCTCGTGCGGACCAAGGCCCGGCAACACGGCATACGCACACTCTTGTCCGGCTGGGGCGGTGACGAGGTGGTGTCATCAGGTGCCAACGGCTTTGCGGCCGCTCTGTTCTGGCGTGGCCGTTGGTGGCGACTGGCGAAATTTGCCCGCTCACGACTCATGCTGACGCCTGAGCAAGCCAGCCCGGCCGCCGCTAAGCCACTATGGCGGCGCAGCTTGGGGTTCTTGTATGGCCAGGTCGTTTTGCCTTCACTCCCGAAACCACTCTATCGTCGCTGGCCCGGCGTTTCCATGGCCAGCCTGCCAGGGTTTGACCCTGCCGCGCCGGCCTTGGCCCGCCTGCGGGGCCAAATGCCAGCCCCCCCCGACTGGCAAAAGAAGATCGGCAAACGGGCAGAAATGGCCCGTGCCCTGACGGCAGGCCATCTTCAAGCGCGTATCGAAACCTGGGCCGCCCAAGGGGCTCCGCAGGGCATAGTCTACTGTTACCCGCTGCTGGACAAGCGTCTGATTGAATTCTGTCTGGGCGCACCCGAGGCACTCTTTGCCAGCCCCGCCCATACCCGCAGTTTGTTTCGGGAAGCGATGCGCGGCCTGCTGCCTGAGGATATCCGCCTCGCCTCGGTCAAAATTGAGTCGACCCGTGTCTCGCGCTTGATTGAAACCCTGCACGCAGCCCTGTGCGCCGCCGCACCCGACCAGCCACTGCCCGCTGCCGATCTAGGAAGCTGTCTGGCAGCCCATCGGCACCTGCAGCTTCAGGTCATGACCGCAGAGCTGTGATGAGCGAGCGGGGTAGCGTAAGGCGTTGCGCAAGTGCCGACGTTGGTTATGCAGGAACGATTTCTGCTATTCTGTAGCGCCTGACAAACATTTTTCGGAGCCCCAACATGAGCACAATCACCGATAAAACAAGCCCAAACACCCCGGCACCGCAGCCATGGCTAAAACCCAGCTTGCTCGACTATGGTGCAGTGGAGGATTTGACCCAAAGCGCTTCGTATTTTGGTTCCCCTAATGAAGGCAGTTTTTATTCGAGCACAGCCTAGCGAAACAGTGCGGGGAGCACTGTCGCGAGGGCACTTGCAGCTTCAGGTGATGACCGCAGAGCTGTGATGAGCGAGCGGGGTAGCGAGCGGGCTAGCGTAAGGTGTTGGAAAAGGCCGTTGCCGTAGTTGTGGGCTTTGCAGGAAAGATTTCTGTTATCCTGTACCTCCTGACAAACTAATTCGGAGCCCCAACATGACCACAATCACCGATAAAACAAGCCCAAACACCCCGGCACCGCAGCCGTGGCTCAAACGCTGCTTGCTCGACTACGGTGCAGTGGAGGATTTGACCAAAGGTGGTGTGGCGTTGGGCTCGCCGGAAGGTGGTTTTTATACGAGCGCCCCCTAAGCCAGGCTATGCGGAAAATACTGTCGCGAGGGTGAGTTTGGCGGCTCAATCAACCAACGGTTAGATGGCGACGTGTAGTATTTTTATGGCGTACATGGCGCGCTGATCCGCTCTGACCACCCGATTGCCGGACTCCCGCTAGCGCCTCGGGCGGTCACTGATCTACAGCTATGTGTCTATGCCATGGCTGATTCTGGGGCTACCAGGACAGATGCCGGCGGCCTGCAGTCGGCGGGCTTCAGCCACGTTACCCAGCAGGGTGAGGACTGGGTCAGCTACATCAGTCAGGGGGCGACTTATGCCCTCCATGCACGATTTTCACCGCACGGGGAGCGTCTTGAGTTGGGTTGGTGGGATAGTTCCCACACTGGGCTTGAATCGCTGGATCGCATCCTCACCACTTTCTTGCTCGGCAACCTGATTGCCTATGCCTTGCGGCTGCAAGGCAAGCTGGTTCTGCATGGCAATGCAGCTTGCACCGGTCAGCGCTCCATTGCCTGGGTGGGCGCTAAAGGTGCTGGTAAATCCACCCTCTCTGCGGCTTTTCTCGATGCCGGCCACGCCTTGGTGACCGATGACCAACTGGTGCTGCGCACCAGCGGTTCCTTGTGGTATGCCGCCCATGGGGTACCGCGCATCCGCTTGTGGCCGGGCAGCGTTCAGACGCTGTCGGCACAGACCCGCTCAGAATTTCTTCAGCCGTTTGGCGATGCGATCAAGGGCTGGCTGGAGATAAGCCCGCCGGTGAGCGAAACACCACAACTATCCCCCCCACTGGCCGCGCTTTATGTGCTGGAGTCACGCTGCGCGAGCCTGACGACCGCGGTGATCCGCCGTGTGTCGCCGGGCGAGCGCCTTCAGTCGCTGATGCAGCACCGGCTGGCGCGACAAGCCTTGCCCATCTCCTCAGCCCAGCATGCCGCTGAATTTGCAATGTTCAGCAAACTGGCATCCCAGCTACCGATTTATAGCTTGCAGCTACCCGACGGGCTGGCGGCGCTACCAGAGGTGGTGCGCCAACTCGTGGCCCGGCATGCCAAGCCAACGGCGGCCCTTGCATGACATCACCTAGAGTCAGTGTTCTGACCGCAGCGCGCAATGCGGCTGGTTTTATTGCCGCCGCCATGGAGAGCGTGCTGGCGCAGAGTTACGGCGATTTTGAATATGTGCTGGTAGATGACGCCTCAGACGATGCGACCGCTGCGATCATTGCTGATTTCGCCCGGCGCGATACGCGTGTGCGGCTGATTCGCAACAGCGTACGCGCGGGTGCCGCCGGGGCCTTGAATCGTGGCTTGCCAGAGCTTGGCGGCGACTATGTGGCGATCCTTGATCACGACGATCTCATGCTGGCAGACCGGCTGGAACGGCAGCTGAGGTTTATGGATAAGCACCCGGACTACGGTGCGGTTGGCTCGGCGGTGCGAAACATCTCAACGACCGGCGAGAATCTGCGGCAGCGCAGCTATCCTGAGCATCCGGCAGCCGCCCATTGGAACTTATTGTTCGGTACCAGCTTGCTGCATTCGGCGTCACTATACCGATCCTCGTTGTTGCACACGCTCAAGGGCTACTCTGCGGGCCACAGCTATCTGTGTGACTACGAGCTACTGATCCGCATCGCCGAGCACGCACCAATCGGCAACCTGCCGGATGAACTGGCGTGTTATCGACTCCATGCTGGGCAAATCAGTACCGAACATAGTCTCTCCCAAAACAGTCAGATGCTACTGCTGCAGTACGCACTACATTGGCGTTGGTTGGGTTTACGTACCCCACTCGGCCCCTTCATGGCGCTGCTAAGGTGGACTCGGGCCAACCCACCGCAAACGGTCGCTGCAGCCAGTGCGGCCATGAACGTATTGCGCAGCCTGTTTGCCAGCTATGTCGAGCACTTCCCCTTGAGTACTGAAGAGTATCAACAGGTGGCCAAGTCCTGCGCCCGGCGCTGGGTCAGACTGGCCCACAACGGCTACGCACAGCATCCGGCACTTAGCCGTGAATGCTGGCGCGAGGCCCGCAGCCTTGATCCGGGGCTCATCGGCAATCTCGAGTTTAGGCGTGGCTTACGCACCCGCTCGCAGCGCCCACTCCGCCAGTAGCCAGCCCGGGCGGTGCGGACAACACTTATGCGACCAACTCGGCGTAGAGCGCCAGTAAGTCTGCCTTGAGCCGACGTTCATCGTAGTGTTCGACCACCCAGTCCCGCGTTTGTTGCAGCTGCGCCTGGCGCGCGGCGGGCGGCTGGTTGACCACCTCGACCAGTGCATCGGCCAACTGCTCCACTTGGCCGTGCTCAACCAGGCCGCTGGAGAATTCCACAAAGGTATCAGCATAACTGGGCAGTCGTGCTGTCACGATCGGTCGCTGACAGGCGGCGGCCTCCATCAAGGTGGAGGGAAAGGCATCGCTGGCGGGGTAACTAATGACCGCATCCGTCATCGCATAAAGGCCCGGCATCATGTCATGACGCAAGTTCGGCAGCACCCGTAGCGCATCCATCAGCCCCAACGATTGCGCTTGCTGCATGACCTCCCGATAGCAATGCTCCGCCTCACCCGATTGGCTGTTGCGGCCCATGAGCGTGAATGCCAGCAAGACCGGCGGGCGGAACCGGGGACGGGCGAGCGCAAACGCCCGCACGATCAGGTCATGCTGATATATCCGTCCCCAGCCACGGGCTGAGAGCAGCACAAAGACGTCATCGGCTATTCGCAGGTTGTGCCGCCACTGCGCTCTTTGGCGGGCGTTATCACCGTGAAAGTGCAACACATTGATTCCCAAGGGTATTGTCAGCACGCGGGGGCCGGCCGGATATCGACGCCGCACGGCGCTGGCCAGGGCGGGCGACTCGACAATCAAGGCCTGCGCGGCACTCACGATCCGCTCTGTCGCCTGATCAAGTGCCTTGGGGGGCTCATCCAGGAGCGCATTCAGGTAACCCCAGACCGAGATCACCAATGGAGCTGCCAACCCGGCTTTGGCGCACCAGAGGGTCTCCTTGTCCAGCCCATGCGCGTGAACCATCATTGGCTTTATCTCGGTCATGCAGCGCCTGTAGAGGCTGACGTTGGCCTCAAAAGTCGCGCGGGACTCACCGCCGCCCTGCGATGCGTCTAGGGCCTGAATAAAATGATAGTTGTCGGCATGGCGTCTGGGTGAAGGGTTTTGCCTGCCGACAAACCAGGCTGGGTAGCCGGACTCAAGCAGCCATCCCAACGGACGTTGCATCGCAGTGCAGTTGCCGGGGCCGGTCATCAGTATGCGCATAAGCTTGGCCGTCCTATCAGACCGATCGCCGCCAATAAACCCCTGTCCAGTCGATAGTTTGGATCGGCTCCTTGATCGCCTGGGCGTTACGGTAATCATTTACAGCCTGACGGCAGGACTCCAAGCCAAAGTCATCAATGATGACGAAGCCGCCGAGGGAGAGTTTGGGATACAGATGGGTCAGCGCATCCAGCGTCGATTGATAGAGGTCTCCATCCAGCCTGAGTACCGCCAGTCTTTCAATCGGAGCGTCTGGCAGGGTCTCTTTGAACCAGCCCGGCAGAAAACGGACCTGATCATCGAGTAGTCCGTAGAGCGCGAAATTACGGCTGACCTCTTGCTGCGTCACCGCCAGTTTGCCCGTGTTCTTAACCCAAAACTGATCGAGCGGGTAGTGTTTGGTATCAGGTACCGGCAAGCCTTCGAACGAATCCGCCACCCAAACCTGACGATCGGTGATCCCATAGGCCTTCAGGACCCCCCGCATCAATATGGTCGCCCCGCCGCGCCAGACCCCGGTCTCGATCAGATCACCGGGTATCGAGTCTTGCAGCACAGTTTCAAGGCAATACTGGATATTGTCCAATCGACGCAGTCCGATCGAGGAGTGGGCACAACCCGGCACATCGCGACCATGTTCCCGAAACAAGCGCACAAATCCGTTGGGCGCCTTAGCGGTCAAAAGACCAATCGGAAATACCTGTGACGGTGCATCTTCATAAATGAGGCCAGACAGGGATTTCTTGAGCAGATCGAGATACAGCTGTGTGGGCGATGCTGGAAAGTTCATATTGAGTGATGGGTATTGGGAACAGGCAGCATTGTCGTTGCAGGCAGCGTGATGGTGTCAACACGGCGGTTCGGGGTCAAGAAGGTTGATCAGGGTTTGCCGGCGTTCCTCGCCCGGACTGTTCGCTCCAAATTGGTCACTCAAGGCTGCATTGAAGAACAAAGTGCGACACTTGCCGCACGCGGTTAAGTCTTCGTGACGTGAAACACGGGTGAGATTCAATGATGAAAAAAATACTTGTGACTGGAGGGGCTGGTTTCTTAGGGTCCCACCTATGCGAGCGATTGGTGACGAACGGGTCGGATGTCTTGTGTGTTGATAACTTCTTCACTGGTAACAAGGAGAACATCAAACACCTTTTGGGACATCCGCATTTTGAATTGATGCGCCATGATGTCACCTTCCCGCTGTATGTGGAAGTAGACGAAATCTACAACCTGGCATGCCCCGCTTCGCCAGTGCACTACCAGTTTGACCCGGTCCAAACCACCAAGACCAGTGTTCATGGAGCGATCAACATGTTGGGGCTTGCGAAGCGATTGAAGGCGAAGATCCTTCAGGCAAGTACCAGTGAGGTATACGGCGACCCTGATGTCCACCCCCAGACAGAGGCGTATTGGGGTCGTGTCAACCCGGTGGGCATTCGCAGTTGTTACGACGAAGGAAAGCGATGTGCAGAAACCCTATTCTTTGACTACTGGAGACAGCATCGATTGCGGATAAAAGTCGTGCGGATCTTCAACACCTACGGCCCAAGAATGCAGCCCAATGATGGACGGGTCGTCAGCAATTTCATTGTTCAGGCTCTCCAGGGTGAAGACATTACGATTTATGGCGACGGCTCCCAGACCCGCTGTTTTTGCTATGTCGATGATTTGATTGATGCCTTGATCCGAACCATGGATACCGGAGATGATTTCACGGGACCTGTCAACATTGGCAGCCCTTCAGAATTCTCGATTTTGGAACTCGCCCAACACGTGATCATGCTAACGGGATCGAGAAGCAAATTGATTTTTAAGGCTCTGCCTCAGGATGATCCCAGGCAAAGACAACCCAATATTGACTTGGCAAGGAGCAAACTAGATTGGTCTCCAAGCGTGGATCTGTTGGAGGGTTTACGTAAGACCATTGCCTATTTTTCAACGACGGCGGTCAATTCTCGCGGAGACAGTCAATGAAGGTTGCCGTCGCTGGCATTGGCTTCGTCGGCATTTCCAACGCCATCCTGCTGGCGCAGCACAACGAGGTTCTGGCCATTGACATCGTCCCGGAAAAGGTGGCTATGCTCAATGCGAGGCAAAGCCCCACACAAGACCCTGAGCTTGAAGACTACCTGGCCCATAGGCCACTGAGACTAAAGGCCAGCCTTGAATATTTGCGCCACATCAATCGCGTCAAAGCGTTCTCGTGCGCCACAGAATTCGCATCCGACCTCAACCTCGCCGCGCTCGGCCAGAATGTCTTGCACCTCTGCGGTACCGAGTCCAAGAATCATTTTTTCAACCCGTTCACGGCTGCAAGTGCAAGAAAAATGAGGAACCGGGTCACCCACCAAATGCTCAAAGCGCAACAGCTTTTCCTGCCAGAACAAACGTCGTAAAACCGTCTCAGCGTCCAGTGTCAAGAGTTCTTCCTGTTTCAAACTTGATGCCAGCATGGCAATGCGTTTGTAGTCTTCATGGACTTCCAGACTGCCACTACCGCTCGCTGGCAAACGCTGGATCAGCAAACCAGCAGCCATGTTCGCGTCAGCGGCCAGAACCAGCGTCGT
The DNA here is from genome assembly GCA_903906695.1 of uncultured beta proteobacterium. Classification (GTDB taxonomy): domain Bacteria; phylum Pseudomonadota; class Gammaproteobacteria; order Burkholderiales; family Burkholderiaceae_C; genus Rhodoferax. The sequence goes on from CAIVLG010000160.1 coordinate 11,878, forward strand.
GTCAAGTTGTTCGCTCTGTCGCATGTAAAGCTCCAGCACTGAACTCAATCTCTCCAGCTTGGTTTGCCCGCCATCGGACAGCGGAACAACCCCCTGGTACGCCAGTTGTCCTGGAAGCTTGTCGGTCGGGTCCAGCGTGATGGCGCATCGGCCCTGGTGGTTCACGTCGACCAGTTCGCCCAGACCGGCGTCTGGCCTGATCGTGCCGATGACCGTGGCAGTAGCCCGCAAGCCAAAATCAGGCTGCACCTCGGCCACTGCCAATTTGACAGGACCATCGCCAAACAACTGCAGCAGCAACGCGCCATTGAACTTGATATTGGATTGCATCAGGGTCACGGCCGCGAGCATCTCACCCAATAAATTCTGTACCGGCCCAGCGTAGGCGCGGTCTACGCCGCCTGATGCATGGCGTCTCAGGATTTCAGTCCAGACATCGGTCAGGCGCACCAATACACCGCGAACCGGGACGCCCTCAAACAAAAACTTGTGTATCTCGGACACGGAGCGACTTCCTTCAAGCAATTCTGTTCAGACCACTGCGAAAGCGAAGGGTATTCTTGACGTAATCCCGGGCACTCTTGCGCAGTCCCGCCACCCTTTCCGCAGTGAGTTGACGCACAACTTTAGCCGGGCTGCCCATGATCATGGAGCCGTCGGCAAATTCCTTTCCCTCGGTCACCAGCGAGCCCGCCCCCACAATACAGCCACGACCAATCCGTGCGCCATTGAGCACCACGGCGCCGATACCAATCAGCGAACCATCGCCAATCGTGCAACCGTGGAGCATGACGCGATGTCCGACTGTAACGTCGTCGCCGACTATCAGCGGCATGCCCACATCGGCGTGTAACACGCACAGGTCCTGAATATTGGATCCCCTTCCAATGCGGATGATTTCGGTATCGCCCCGGATTACCACACCAAACCAGACGCTGCTGTCATCCGCCAACTCCACATTGCCCATCACCTGGGCGCTGTCTGCGACCCAGGTCGAATCCGAAATTCGCGGAGCAATACCATCAAGTTCATAGAGTGCCATAGTGCTGTTTCCTTGCTGCAAGCTGTCTCATCAATTTACCCGCGCGGATGGTGCCGGGCATGCAAAACCTTCAGGCGCTCAAGCGCCACGTGGGTGTAGATGGTCGTGGTTGAGATATCGGCATGCCCCAGCAACATTTGCACCGCTCTCAAATCGGCACCGTGGTTGAGCAGATGGGTCGCAAAAGCGTGACGCAATGTGTGCGGTGAGAGTGGCGCTGTGACACCGGCGCTACGGGCATGCTTCTTCACAATCATCCAGAACATGACTCGGCTCATGGCGGTGCCGGCCTTGGCGCCACGGTGGGTCACAAACAGGTCGTCGGTCTGTTTGCCCCCCAAGAGCGCGGGGCGCGCTTCGCCCAAATACTGCCTGAGCCAGACGCTGGCCACCTCGCCAAATGGCACCAGCCGTTCCTTGTTGCCCTTGCCAAACACACGCAACACGTTTTCCGAAAGGCTCACGTTGAACACCTTGAGCGTGACCAACTCGCTGACACGCAAGCCACTGGCATACATCAACTCCAGCATGGTGCGGTCGCGCACACCCAAGGCCGACTCCGTCTCGGGCGCCTGCAGCAGCGCTTCGACCTGAACCTCGGTCAAGGTCTTGGGCACCCGCAGCGCCTGCTTGGCGGCCTGAAGTTTCAGTGTCGGATCAGCGACTATCAGGTGTTCGCGCAAGGCCCAGCGAAAGTAACGTTTGAAGACAGTCAAGCGCCGGTTCGCAGTCGTCGCTTTGCTGGCGCTGTGCTGCGCTGAAAAATAGGCGCTCAAGTCGGCTTCAAGTGTGTCGGTCAACAGCCGCTCGCGAGAGCGCAGCCACAAAGCGTATTTCGTCAGATCGCGCCGATATGCCGCCAGCGTATTCTTTGACAGTCCCTCCTCGAGCCACAGGGCGTCGATAAAGGCATCGATCTGCGCCTGCGACGACATTGGCCAGATAATTTGCGGTGGCTACTCAAGCTTCAGATTGGCGGATTCGACCACCTTTTTGTAAACCTCGTACTCGGCCTTGATCTGGGCCGCAAACTGCTCAGGCGTGTTGCCAATGATGATGGAACCGGTTTCTTCGATGCGCTTCTTCACCATCGGGTCCTCCAGCGCCTTGCGAACGCCTGCGTTGATCTTATCGACGATGTCCCTGGGGATGCCTTTGGGTCCATAAATGCCGTAGTAGGCCATGCGATTCACCGGCTCCAGCCCGACTTCCTTGAAAGTCGGCACGTTTGGCAATTGAGGTAGTCGCTGCGGTGCTGCCACCACGATAGGAACCAGTCGATTCGACAGGATAAACGGCAGGGCCGATGGCACATTGTCGAAGATCATCGGCACCTGACCACCGACCGTGTCATTCAAGGCCGGGCCGGCGCCCCGATAGGGAATATGGATAATAAAAGTACCGCTCAAATTCTTATACAGTTCCATCTGCAAATGGCCAATGCCGCCGGTGCCGGACGAAGAGTAGGCGTACTTGCCGGGATTTTTTTTCAGCTCGGCGACAAAGCCCTTGTAGTCCTTCGCCGGAAAACTGGGATGCACCGCAATCACGTTGGGGGTGGCCGCAATGTTGATGATGGGTGTGAAATCGGTCAACGGGTTGTAGGGCGTGCGCGGGTTGATCGCCGGATTGGCCGCCGTGGTCGATACCGTGGCCATGCCAAGCGAGTACCCGTCCGGCGTCGCCTTGGCGGTCTCGGCGGCGCCAATGATGCCACCGCTGCCGGACTTGTTGTCGATCAACACCGGTTGCCCCAACGCTTTGCCCAGTGCCTCCGAGACGGTGCGGGCAATGATGTCGGTCGTGCCACCCGGCGCAAAAGGTACTTGCAGCTTGATGACTTTATTGGGATAGCCCTGCGCCAGTGCAGTCCCGGCTGCAACACATAGACTCAAAGCAATTAGGGTTCGACGATACACGATGATGTTTCTCCTCTTGGTTGGAACTACACACGTCAAATTCATGGCACGTCGCAACTTCGCGCCAACAAACGTGATTATGTTCGACAAGCACCGGCCAAGCTCGCTGCATCGTGTTTCACTGGTATTCTCGCCACGTGAATTTCGTCCAACTGCTGTTCCCTGACTTCTCGATGATCCTTTGCGGTTATCTGGTGTGCCGCTATACGGCGCTCAACCGCACGGTATGGCAGCAGGTCGAGACACTGGTCTATTTCTTCTTTTTTCCGGTGCTGCTGTTTCATTCGATTATCAAGAGTCCGCTCGATATAGCCTCAGCATCGAGCCTGATCGGAGCCGGCTGGGCCATGGGGCTGAGCGGCATCGCCCTGGCCTATTCGCTGCCGCATTGGCCATGGCTGGGACGCTACGTTCCAGCTCGAGCGCACGCGGCAAGTGCCCAGGTGGCGTTTCGCTTCAATTCGTTTGTCGGTCTGGCCCTTGCGGAACGCCTTTCCGGTCCACAGGGTTTGCTCCTGATTGCGGTACTGATCGGGGTTTGCGTTCCTCTGTTCAACGTGGCTGCCGTCTGGCCGATGGCGCGCCACGCGCGTCGCGGTCTGATGCGGGAACTGTTGCGCAACCCGCTGATCATTGCCACCGCCTGCGGCTTAGGAGCGAACTTGCTGGGCTTCACGTTGCCGATCTGGTTGGAACCCAGTGTCAGTCGTATCGGCGGCACCTCGCTGGCCTTGGGTTTGATGGCAGCTGGCGCTGGCATGCAGTTCGGCGCCCTGACTCAGGCCAAAGCAATGGCGATGGCGTTGCTGGCAATACGGCACTTCCTGCTTCCGTTGGTGGCGTTGGGTTTCTCAAGGCTGTTTCACCTGGACCCGGTTCAATCCACCATTTTGCTGGCCTTCTCCGCCTTGCCAACGGCCTCCAGCTGCTATGTGCTGGCAGCGCGCATGGGCTATGACGGGGCCTATGTGGCAGGGCTTGTGACGCTGTCCACCTTGCTCGGCGCGCTCAGTCTGCCGTTTGCGCTGGGGATCCTGCGGTCCTTCGCACTTTGAATACGCCACACTGCTAACAGGCCAGCGCCCAGGCCACGTGTTCGCGCACCAAAGCGCTCGGATGGCAGGCTCGCGATTCAAGCGCCTGCCGCAAGCCCTGATCCCGAGATGCTCTTAAGGCATTACCGAGTGCTACCGCAATATTGCGCAACCAGCGTTCATGCCCAATGCGCCGGATCGGGCTGCCTTCAGTAAGGTTCAGAAACTCGACCTCGGTCCAGCCGAAGAGAGTCACCAGTTGTTGGCCCACCAAGCCCTTGCGTTCATCGAAATCAGACAGGGCACTGCGCTGCGCAAATTTGTTCCAGGGGCAGATCAGTTGGCAGTCGTCACAGCCATAGATGCGGTTGCCGATCAGGGGACGCAGTTCGAGCGGAATGGCCCCAGCGTGCTCGATCGTGAGATACGAGATGCAGCGGCGCGCATCGAGCTGATAGGGCGCCACAATCGCTTGCGCCGGGCAGACCTCGATACAGGCCTTGCAGTTGCCGCAGTGTCTCGGCACCGGCTCCGTTGCGGGTAGTGCCAGATCGACGTAAATCTCACCCAGAAAAAACATAGAACCCGCCACCTGGTTCAGTACCAGAGTGTGCTTGCCACGCCAGCCCAAACCACTGCGCACTGCCAATTCTGCCTCCAGCACCGGCGCTGAATCGGTGAAGACGCGATACCCGAACGGACCCAACTCGGTGGCGATGCGTTCGCTCAACTCTTGCAGACGATTGCGCATCACTTTGTGGTAATCCCGACCCCGCGCATAGAGCGACACAATGCCCTCGCCTGTCTGCTTTAAGCGAGCCAATTCGACGGTCTGCCAGACTGACGGCGTGGCGGCGCCGAGGTAATCCATGCGCGCCGTGATGACGCTCACGGTACCAGGCACCAGTTCCGCCGGTCGGGCGCGCTTGAGTCCGTGCGCCGCCATGTAAGCCATGTCGGCATGAAAACCGCGCGCCAGCCAGGCCGATAATCCCGCTTCGCATGAAGTCAAATCAACACCTGTCACGCCAATTTGGGAGAATCCTAGTTCCCGGCCCCAGGCCTGAATTTTGGAAACCCATTGACTGGCGTTGACCTGATGGATGAGTTGGTTCACAAACCGATTGTAAAAAGCCTGCACTGGCCGAACGAGGCGGCCACCCGCGCCTTCGCGGCCGACCTTGCCAGGCGCTCTGCCCTGCGCAATGCCTTCATCGTGCTGCGGGGCGATCTGGGTGCGGGCAAAACCACGCTGGTGCGGCACCTGCTGCGCGCTCTCGGGGTTCGGGGTCGCATCAAAAGCCCGACCTATGCGGTGGTCGAACCCTATGAACTTCGGCTTGCGGATAGTCAGGACGGTCTGCTCAACATCTGGCATTTCGACTTCTACCGTTTCCAGGACCCGCGCGAAGCGGATGAGGCCGGTTTTCGCGACATTTTTGCAAGCGTTGGCCTCAAGCTGGCCGAGTGGCCGGAGAAAGCCGCCGGCTTCATTCCGCGTGCCGATCTGCTCATTCAACTGGAAGTTGCGCCAGACGAGGCCAGGCGAGCAAGACTTTGCGCGCAGACCGACATCGGACGTGCCTTGTTGCGGGAGCTCGGTTGATGAAGCGGCGCGATCTGCTGCAGTCGGGCACGCTGGTGCTTTTGCTGGGTGCACGCGATCTGGCCTTTGGCGCCACCATCCTGGCGGTGCGGGTGTGGCCGGCGCCGGATTATTCGCGCGTCACGATCGAGTCTGACGCCGCGCTCAAGATCAAGCAGTTATTCGTCCCCAGTCCGCCGCGTTTGGCCGTCGATATCGAGGGCGTTGAACTCAACCCTGAATTGAAAGCCCTGGTGGCCAAGGTTCAGGCCGACGACCCGACCATTGCCGGTATCCGCGTCGCACAGTTCGCACATGGTGTGGTGCGATTGGTGCTGGATTTGAAGCAGCCGATCACGCCACAGGTTTTTACGCTGGCCCCGGTGGCGGCTTATCAGCATCGGCTGGTATTTGACCTGTACCCGACGCAATCGGTAGACCCGCTGGAGGCCCTGATTGCAGAAAGGCTCAAGGACAGTCCTGCCACGCACGCCAGCGCCGACCCCTTGGGTGAACTGATCGCGAAGCAAAACCAGAGGCCTGCATCCAAGCCGGTTGAGACCGACAGCAAGCCCGAAACCAAGATCAAGCCGGAGGCACCGACAGTCACCGACCGCCTCATCATCATTGCACTGGATCCCGGGCATGGCGGCGAAGACCCGGGCGCCATCGGTCCCGGCGGTACGCGCGAAAAGGATGTGGTGCTGCGCTTGGCGCACCGGCTGCGTGATCGCATCAACTCGAGCCCGATCAACGGCAACGCCATACGTGCCTACCTGACCCGTGATGCCGATTTTTTCGTGCCGCTGCACGTTCGCGTGCAAAAGGCGCGGCATGTACGGGCTGACCTATTCGTGAGCATTCATGCCGACGCCTTTTTTACGCCGCACCCCCAAGGCGCCAGCGTCTTTGCGCTGAGTCAGGGCGGCGCCTCCAGTACTGCGGCACGCTGGATGGCCGAGCGCGAGAACAAGGCCGATCAGATTGGCGGTTTGAACGTCAACCACAAGGATCCGCAGGTCAAGCGCGCCCTGTTCGACATGAGCACGACAGCACAGATCAACGACAGTCTGAAACTGGGTGGGGCCGTGCTCGGTGAAATCGGCCGCGTCGGCAAGCTGCACAAAGGCAAAGTGGAACAAGCTGGTTTTGCCGTGCTCAAGGCGCCCGATATTCCGAGCGTGCTGGTCGAGGCGGCGTTCATCAGCAACCCCGAGGAAGAAGCCAAGCTCAATAGTGAAGACTATCAGGAGCAGCTCGCCGGCGCCTTGATGCGCGGTATCGAGGCCTATTTTTCAAGGAATCCGCCGCTGGCCAGAAACCGAACGTTGAGCTGACTTGCAGCGGCTTCACGCTTTGCGCCGCGATTTCCAGGCGCCAAACAGAATGACCAAGCCTGGAATCAGAATCATGGCCCAAATGATTTTTTCCAGGTGCTGTTTTACAAACGGAAAGTTGCCAAAAAAATAGCCAATGCTGATGAGGCCCACCACCCACAAGGCACCGCCGCTGACATCAAACAAGGTAAATCGGGTGCGGGTCATACGGGCCACACCGGCGACGAAAGGCGCAAAGGTACGCAGGAACGGCATGAAGCGTGCCGCCACCAGCGTGATGCCGCCGTAGCGCTCATAAAAGTCATGGGCTCGGTCGAAGGCGGCCTTGTTAAAGAACCGGGAATCCTCCCACTGAAAGACGCGCGGACCAAAATAGCGTCCCAGCGTGTAGTTGGACTGATTGCCCAGTACCGCTGCGGCCAGCAGCAAAGCCACTGACAACGGATAACTCATCAACCCCACGCCGCACATGGCACCGACCACGAACAGCAGCGAGTCCCCTGGCAAGAACGGCATCACCACGAGGCCAGTCTCGACAAAGATGACCAGAAACAGCAGCACGTAGACCCACAGGCCGTGGTCCCGCACGAAAGTCTCCAAGTATCTGTCAACGTGCAGGATGAAGTCCAGAAGAAAGATCAGTAGTTCCATAGGCCTGGATAATAGCCGGGTGAACGCCGACCTCGCCCCCGCCCCGCGCCGCCCTATCCTCGAACTGCCTGGCGAACTGATCAGCCAGATTGCTGCCGGCGAGGTGGTGGAGCGCCCGGCCTCGGTGGTGCGTGAACTGCTTGACAACGCACTGGATGCCGGCGCAAGTCAAGTCACAGTGCGCCTATTGGCCGGTGGCGTGCGACTGATTTCGGTGGAAGACGATGGCGCTGGCATCCTGCGCGAAGAGTTGCCACTGGCACTCAAGCGCCACGCCACCAGCAAAATCAGCAGCCTGATCGATCTCGAGTCGGTCACCAGCATGGGATTTCGTGGCGAAGCCCTTGCCGCCATCAATTCCATCGCGGACTGCGCCATATTGTCGAGAGCAGCGGACCAGTCGAGCGCCTACTGCCTGGATGGTCGCAGTGGCGAGTTGAAGCCGGTGGCACGCCACACCGGCACCACCGTCGAAGTTAAGGAACTGTTCTTCAGCACGCCAGCACGTCGAAAGTTTCTCAAGACCGACGCCACCGAGCTGGCACACTGCGTGGAGGCGGTACGCCGCCATGCGCTGGCACGACCCGATGTGGCTTTTGCCATCTGGGCCGATGGCAAGCTGCTCGAACAGTGGCGTCGCTGCGAAGGTGCCGGTGCTTTGGAGCACAGGCTGGAGGCTGTGCTGGGTGACGACTTCATACAGCGCTCACTTTCAATCGACTATCGAAGCAGCGCCAGCCCCTATGAGCAGCACAGCGTTGCCGTTCGGGTCTGGGGCCGGGTTGGCGTGCCAGAGGCGGCGCGCTCGCGTGCCGACCAACAGTACTTCTATGTCAATGGCCGCTTTGTGCGCGACAAAGTACTCTCACATGCCGCCCGCAGCGCGTTCGAGGACGTACTGCACGGCCAGCGCCAGCCGGTCTACGCGCTGCATATCGAGATCGACCCCCATCGCGTCGACGTCAACGTGCATCCAACCAAGATTGAAGTCCGGTTCAGGGACAGTCGCGAAGTCCATCAGGCCATACGGCACGCGATTGAAGACGCGCTGGCGTCACCGCGAACGGGTCAGATCGGCGCTGTCGACAGTGAGCCCGCGGCGGCGCAGGTCGATGCCAAAGACGGAACCAGCACTCCTTTCTACTCGGCCCAAGCTGGTATTCATTTCGAGGCAATCCGTGGCAACCGTGTCAGCGATCTGGGCGTACTGTGGAACAGCGTATCGCCGCCCGACGAGCCCCCCGCCTTCGTCGCAGCGGACTGGCCGCTGGGCCGCGCGCTGGCTCAATTGCAGGGCGTCTATATCCTGGCGGAAAATGCACAGGGACTGATCATTGTGGACATGCATGCGGCACACGAACGGATCGTCTATGAACGTCTCAAGCTCCAATTTTCAAGCAGCCGCACACTGCCGCACTTGAACAGCCAGCCGCTGTTGATTCCTGTGACCTTTGCCGCTACGCCGACCGAAGTCGCCACCGTCGAAGCACACACTGAGACCTTGAAGGCGCTGGGACTCGAAATCACCGCTTTCTCGTCAAAAACGCTGGCGGTACGCGCCATTCCGGCAGCACTGGCACAAGCGGATGCAATTGAACTGGCGCGCGCCACCTTGGCCGAATTGAGCCAGCACGATGCCAGCACGGTGCTGCAGCGAGCGCACGACGAACTGCTGGCCAGCATGGCCTGCCACGGCGCGGTGCGCGCCAATCGCCGCCTGAGCATCGAAGAGATGAACGCCCTGCTGCGCCAGATGGAAGCCACCGAGCGCGCGGACCAGTGCAATCACGGTCGACCGACATGGCGTCAAATCAACTTGCGCGATCTTGATGCCATGTTTTTGCGTGGTCGTTGATTTTTGCTAGACTGTCGCTGTGTGGGGGGGTAGCTCAGCTGGGAGAGCGCTGCGTTCGCAATGCAGAGGTCGTGAGTTCGATCCTCATCCTCTCCACCACCATTCAAAGGCCAGACGTGCTCTGGCCTTTCTTTTGCGCCCGCGATCCCCAGTGCTGGCTGGGCTTCCCGGGCACTGCGAATTCAGACGTCGCGCATTTTTGTTGATTTCTGGCCCTTGCCCGGAGCATTTCCGTCTCAAATCTCCGTTTGTGCGAAGGTCGTGCTGCACACTAAACCTAGATTCCATGCGGGTTTGCGGCGAGGTGGTTTGACTTGAACATCACTCACCAGTCGCCCATTCAGAGCAAACTCTCACTTACTCAGCGCGGCAATAACCTCCCTTTGCCTGATCCAATCGTCCGGGAGTTCGCGTCGGATGAAGAATTCGAAGGACAGCCCCACAGGGATGCGCCCCGCAGCAATGTCCTCTGCCAATTCCGGCGCCAGTCGGGCGAGCTTAAGAGTCTTTTGAACCCGCACCCGGTCGACGCCCTCCTCTACCGCCAGTTCGCCGATGTTGGCCACCCGGCCCGAGTCCAGCAATTGCTGCCAGTAAAGCGCTCGGGCCAAGGCGTTCAGCAGATTCGCATCAGGCTCTCCGCTGGTCGCAAGGTGGCCATCGGCGCCGGGCCGCACGATCACCCAATTCGCCTTGTGCCGAACAATGCGCATCGGAATGAAGGTCGTCAGTTTCACCCCGGCATCGGTTGATCGACGCCTGGACTGGGCCTTTCCCATCCTGCGTAGCTCGGTCATATCGTTTCCTCCTCAAGTTCAAGCAGTTCTGCGCCGATGGTGTTGGGTGCCAGTTCACCGGCCAATCCCGCCCAGCCAGTGGCATGCCACTCGATATCCAGTCCGTCGTCACGAATCTGAACCCGATCAATCAGCAATCGGACCAATCGCGACTGCTCAGCCGGGAACAGTTCATTCCAAACAAGTCCGATATTGCGCATGGCAATCACAACGGCAGGCTCATTGATACCGTTGTCTTGACGCCGAACCTCATCCCATACCGATTGGATCGTCTGCGGGGACTGCAATGCAGCCAGCAGCTGCTCGACCACCATTGACTCAATCGCTTTGGCCGGGATGGAGCCAATAGGATTGGTGCCGCGGCCGAACTTCTTGTCCGAGCTCGAGATGTAATACAGATATTCCTTGCCACCGGCCGTCTTCTTGCGGGTACCGGTCGGAAGCATCCGTTCGCCATTGGGCGCGAACAGCGGGCCACGCAGCAACGCAGGCGGACTGTGGCGGGTAAGGGTTGCCGAGGTCCGAATCGACGCCTCCTGGGCCAGAATAGCCTGCACAGCGTCCCATAAAGGCTGGTCGATGATCGGTTGGTGCAGACCGACGTGGATTTTGCCCTTGTGGCGAATCTTGCCGATGTAGACCGGATTGCGAAAGGCTTTGTAAAGATTCTGCTTGGTGATGGGTCGACCCGTACGTAGGACACCATGAGTGTTGGTCCAGGTCTTTGTCGTCACGCCATCCCTGACCAGTTCCCGCGACAATTCGGTACTGGAGCGCAATTCGACGAATCGACGCCAGATGGCACGCACAGTCTTGGCCTCAGGCTCGTTGATCACCAAGGTGTGATTGACGACGTCGTAGCCCAAAGGTGGCACACCCCCCATCCACATTCCCTTGGCTTTGCTGGCGGCCAACTTGTCCCGGATCCGCTCGCCCGTCACTTCCCGCTCGAACTGGGCAAATGACAGCAGCACGTTGAGCATCAAGCGGCCCATGGAAGTGGCTGAATTGATTTGCTGTGTGACAGCACTAAAACTTGCACCGTAACGGTCGAACACCTCAACCATCCGTGCGAAATCAGCCAGCGATCGAGACAAGCGATCAATCTTGTAGACAACCACAATGTCCACCCTGCCCGCTTCGATGTCCGCCATCAATCGCCTAAGCGCTGGGCGATCCATGTTGCCACCGGAGAAACCCGGGTCGTCGCAATCATCAGCCACCGGGATCCAGCCCTCTGCCCGCCGCGCAAGAATGAAGGCTTGGCCGGCTTCTTTCTGGGCATCGATGGAATTGAAGGACTGATCCAGGCGCTCGTCAGAAGACACTCGGCAATACACGGCGCAGCGTTTGCGCGTCACGACATCGTTGGTGCTGCTCATCGGGAGGCCCCTCTATTTCGATCTGGATCAATGCCGAAGAACCTTGGTCCAGACCAGTTGGTACCGGTAATGTGACGGGCTGCGGCTGAGAGGCTCTTGAACACCCTGCCCCCGCACTCATAGAAACCTGACGGCGTCACGACGACGCGGTAGGTGACCTCATCCCAATCGCGCTGCAAAACGGTGCCAGGCATTAGATGGCACTCAGTGCCCCGGCGTTTGCCCAGGGCCGATTGGGACTCACCCAGACGCAGCAATCGGCGCTTGATATCAGGGTTGATACCGCCATAGGCAATCTCTTGAATCCGCTGTGCGACGCGCGACGCAACGTAGTTTCGGTTCCAGGTTCCCGGCCGCCGCGGGAAATGCGCATCCCACAGCGCCCAGAGCGCTGCCATGGGAAGAGTGGGAAGTGAGGCCAAGGTGGCGATCACGTTGGATTTTTCAGCTGTCATCGATCTATCTTTCTGAGAAGGGTTTGCGGATCACCATGAACGCTCTGTGGCTGCCACAAGCCAAGTCAAACTTGTCTCTTTGGCGCCTGTGTCGCATGAATCTGACTGCCGCTGGCTTGGGACCCCTCACAGGCTGGCGCGTTCAGGTCATCCTGGTAAGTGACGGCTGTGCCGGTTCTGCTGTCGAACTGCGTCGATGCCGTCGAGACGGTGCAGGTCGTTGAAATCGGTACGGGACCTGGAGTCACTGAAGCTTGGTAACACCACTTCAGCACCGATGACCTTGGCCGCCTCCAGCGCCTTGGCTTTGCCGACATTGAATTCATTCTCGTGGTCATCATCACCAGCCACGACAATGCGTGCCGTCGGATAGGCTTGGCGCACATGCTGGCAAACGGGAAGCAGATTGCCAGCGTTGAAACTCACGCACACGGGCAGATTCGTGGCCTCGTGAAGCGAAGCCGCTGTGCTGTAGCCTTCGGCGACCAGCAGGGTCGGTGTAGCTGCGCCGGACCCAAAATCCCCTATCTGGCCGGGCTGCCCGAGCCAGAAGTGACCCTGCCTGACTCTGCCCTGCGGCATGAAGCGCTTTTGTCCATCAGGGCCGATGAACTGCAGACTGCAGAGTTCACCGCTGGGCTGGTAGATGGGAACAATCAGTGAAGCATCGACAATGTCAAAGCGCAGCCCGTAAGACTTAACGAACTTGGCTTGCAGATACGGGTGCTGGTCATCGGCGGCAGGTGCGCTGTCCCAGATCTGCTGGGCGCGTTCGGCGCTGCGAGCTTGGGATTGGGCATGGAGCCTTCTGACGTTTTCCAGCTCAGTCCTGACCTGCGTTTGAAGGGCACTGCGCTCGGACAGGGACATGCTGGAGAGCGCCTTGCGATCAAACCATTTTTCGCAAAGACCTTGGCGCCAATCACCATAGACGCCGGATCGGCCTTGGGCAAAAAGCTTGCACCAGCCGGCCGTGTCGGCGCGGTTGTGTTCGTGCCCGATCCCTGGAAAGCGTGTCCACTCGTCCATCAGGATGTCTGGCGGTGGTGTCAGCCCCGATTGCCTCATGGCCGCGGCAAAGTCTTGTTGGTGTGACATCACTGCGGCGCCCCCAATGGCGCTGCCATTGACCTGCTTCTCTGACTGATCCAGCCATTGATTTCGTGCTCGAACCAGCCCACCGATTGAGCGCTCAGGCGCACTGGTATGGGAAACTGTTCCTTGCCAATCAAGGCGTAGATGGAACTGCGCGAGAGCCCGGTGCGTTGCTGCACTTGGCGGCATCGCAGGATGCAGTAGGTCGGCGCTTCTTCAGTCTGGACGGTTTTGGATCGGCTCATTTTGGCGTGGCCCGGCTTGGGCTGCTGTGGAAATAAGAGAAGTGTCCAGACCGTAAGCCCGCCGTAGCAAAGGCCTCCGTAGGGCCGCGAGTGAAAATATTCCCTACTGCGGTAGGGACCAATCACCAAAGAGCAGAATTTACGGTGATGCGGTGGGCAAAATCCCAGCCGCTGGCGCTGATTTGGCAGTACTAAATAGAGTCAATCAGGCTATCGTGAGCAGGGAAATGCATTTCGATCACGGCGATGACGCGCTCACGGGACATGTGGTTCTTATTGATGAGCCACTTTGCAATAGTTGCCAGGTGCCAAGTCGAGGCGACGCGCGTACCACCCCGGTTGGGCTGCCCCTTGCTGGCGCGGGCCTCCATAAGACCGTCATAGCGCCCAGGATTACTCAGACGCTCCTGCCACCACTGACGATTCTTTTAAGAGTCGCTGCGCTTGCGAAACGCCTCGGTCAATGCTTGCGAGCTAACGGAAGGCAACACGCTATCGTCGGGGTGCGCAACCTTTGCTGTGGCTGTGGCCTGATCATCCTTGCCGGCGTCTGTTGCTGTTTCGAGCGCTGGTTGGGGCACTGGTTGGGCCACCGCCACGCTGTCGCCGCGATCGAGCCAGGCCGGGCGCGCAGTGAGCTTAGGAGCAGCTGGCGGTCGGGTTGGGGAGTTCAATGGATTGCGGCCTTCGATCTTTATCACCCAAGCCTCAAAGCTGGCGCGCTCGATCAAGAGCAGTTGCCGACGAAACAACTCCAGCACGGGATCTTCGAACGTCTTGCCATCGGAGCGCTCGTAATTGATCTCGCCTCGCTCGCAGGCCGAAACCAGTGCCAGTGACTTTGCCTTCCAACAATCCCGGTCGCCCTGGCACCACTGCTCCAGGATCGCCACCGGGCTCAGCCAATCGGATGCGTCCCAGTATTTTTGGCAATCGGTCTCGGATGGCATTTTGCTAGGGCTTTGGTCGGGGAAAGGGATGCAGCCATGGTTCGGTGGCGGCTGATGAAATCAATTCTAGACTTTCCCGGAAGTCCCGAAACGTCCCGAATCCGGGCAATCCGGGTCCCGAAAGTCCCGGTCACCCTATAAGGGGGACCGGTTCCGGGATGAAAACGGGATCGGGCAGGATGGCCGTTGATCCAAGCGGACTGCGGCTCAGTTTGGGAACGTCAACCATTCTTGCCAAATTTTGCCAAGGTGTCTAAACTTCGGGCATGAGCACCATGAACATCTCTTTACCCAACACGCTAAAGTCCTTTGTCGATGAGCAGGTTAGCCAGGGCGCGTATGGCACCAGCAGTGAATATCTGCGAGAACTGATTCGCAAGGACAAAGATCGACTGCACTTGCGCGGTCTGCTAGTTGCCGGCGCAACTTCTGCGCCAGCAGCAGTGGCCGATGCGGCTTACTTCGAGGGCTTGCGCAAACGTGTTCGCCAGACGGCTACGGTGGACAAAGTGGGCAAGCGCGGTTAAAGGTGAAGCCCATCGTTCCGCGTGAACTGGCCAATCACGACATCAACGAGATCGTTACCTACTACCTGAGCGAGTCTGCCGAGCAAGCGGCCTATGGGTTCATTGATGCACTGGAAGAGGCATACGCCCACATCGGTCGCCATCCGGCTACCGGATCACCGCGCTATGCACACGAGTTGAATCTGCCGGGTCTGCGCTTTTGGCCGTTGACGCGCTATCCGCATCTTGTCTTCTATGTTGAACGCCCAGACCACATTGATGTCTGGCGTGTGTTGCACGGTAAGCAGGACATACCAGTGTGGATGGCCGCTACCACCGATGACATCTGACCATCGCCAAAATTCAATGGGTCCTTCCGGGCGATGAACCTATGCGGGGGAAGCGAGCGCAAGACTCCCGTAGCGACAGAGTGCAAACCTGGGTTTGCACCAGTTTGCAGGGTTTGCGTGTGCCACGAATGCATCCAATGGCGAATTGGTTGGATGCAATGCTGTATGAGAGATGAGGGTAGGCCCCTCGAAAGCGGTGTCTAGACGCGGCTTTCAAACCACCTTGAGCTGCTGCCGTTAAGAGCGGTGGTGGTGAGCGTCAAGGAAAAGGCGGTGGTGCAAACCTAGGGTGCAAACCCAGCAGGTTTGCACTGCAAACCCTTGGGCGTAGTCCAGCAGCTTCAAGGAATTGGCATGGTCGGTTGGGTGAAAGGCTGCAGTTGTACCGGCAAATTTGCCCATACCAAATGCGACGGAAAATACAAAAACATGCAAAGTGGCGCCTTTGAGTGCCTGCCGCGCCGCAAGATCGCGTTGGCGCAAGGGGTGGGAATTCAATTCACACCCTTTGATCGACCCGGCAATCAATCCTCGTTGAGATAAACCGGCAAATTTGCCGCTTTTGTTGTGACGAATTGTTTGCCCATACTGCGACCATTGCATCTGGTGGGCCCAGCCGATTGATGTTTGCAGGTAACGCCGATTGCCCAGGCCTGACCTTTTGCAAATTTGCAGAAGGTTGCAAAATGGCTTCCGGTATTTCAGATTCGGTTACGCCATTTCCCGGTAGGAATCCATGACCACGAAGAGAGGCGGAGCTTCCATAGATGGGCGTGCCCGGTTCAGTGAAGACGTCGATGTGGGGTAGGCAAATTTGCCGACCCCTTTCATCGCATTCGTCAACTCGTCGCCGCAATGAATGGAGATGGCCTCCATGGTTTGGAGGTCATCAATCGCGCACTTGGATCCCCGTAGGCGAGGCTCTCACGCTTCATGCTTGCTCAACGATGCGGTAGGTTCGGTCACCGTGCTGGTCTCTTGAGGATGTGACGTTCAGGCCAAGCTTCTTCTTGATCACACCTGCCATGCAGCCGCGTAGGGAGTGAGCTTGCCACTCGGTGGTGGCGCACATCTGCGCGATGGTGGCGCCCTCGGGGCGCTTAAGCATGCTGATGACTGTGGCTTGTTTGCTGTTGGTACGCGTGCGAGGCGTTCCTTCGGCTGGTTCGGCGTTGGTAGTTTCCGCGTTGGCGCTGATCGTGCCCAGCTTGTCCTCTGTGAGCGGGCCCGGTGGAGTCGTCGGCTCGGGATGGGCCATCCCGATGGCTTGCATGCCCTTGAAGGTGATGATGTGGCCGCCGGCGCAGGGCACGATCAGCTGCTTGGACAGCAGCGCATTGATAACCTTGATGCGTGCGCCGCCGTTGAGTCCAGCTGGAAACTGCTCGACTTTGCCGCCATTGGCGGCCGATGCGAGATTGAGGACCAGGCGTTGCGATGATGTGAGTTCGTCCTTCATGATCGGTTCCTTGGTGGGATGGTTACTTGTTGCCCGTGGCCAATTTGCCAGCGTCGTAGGCGGCTTGCAGGGCGCTCTTGATTCCCCACGCGCTGACCTCGTGAAAGTCCAGTTGGTCGCTGCGGCGCGTCTCCAATGTGTCAATCTGGAGGTGCTGCTTGGCGATTTGCAGGAGTTGCTGGGCCGTCGTTGCGTTGGTCGTGATCTCATGCATCTTCTTGGCCGAATCGAACCCGACCCACTCGCCCTGGTCGTTAAGACCGCGTGCCTCAAGCTCCTCGCGGGCCAGTCGATTGAGATCGAACTCGCCGCGTGCGACGGCGGCCAGAACCTTGGTCAATGCGATCTGGATGAAGCCGACCTCGTCGACCGTGAATCCGTTAGTAGTCAGTGCCATGTGAATCTCCTTCAAGGTTGATTGATGTTGAGGCTAGTAACGCTCGAATCAAGCGAGAAGCCAAGCACTGAATCAAGCAGTTCGAAGGGTTGTGTGTCCAAATTTGATGGAGTCGATGCCATGGCGCAATCTGCGCCAAGTCCTTGTCGTCACAATTTGAATTCTTAGCCCGGCGCATAGGTTCTCGTCGGTGTGACTTAGGTCGCTCGATAGTCCCTCTTGTGTCTACAGTTACGACGCCGTTTCGCTGTCCTTTTTGAGCACTTTTTCGGATGCGTTGACCTGTGCCATGGCAATTTCAAATATCTGACGAACAGATCGACATTTCTCCTCTTCTTGTGCGAACTCCTGAGCCGGCAACTCTTGGTGGTTGTGGTCGGCACGATCCACCGCCGAAGGTGCGTTCAGAGGCTCTTGCGGCGGACGGTACAGCAAATCAAGATTGGGAGTGTCAACACGGTAGGCTAACGACATCCCACTAGCAGCTGCCAACTTGGCTGGCGTCGCTTCGGTCGCAGATTTGCTGCCAAGACAATACCGCCCAACAGAATCGACGTGGTAGCTTTCTGCCACAGACTCGCCTACAAAGCTGCCAACCCCATGCCCACCAGATAGAACGATGACCTGGTGATCACCGTCACGGTCTAGTGCCGATAGGAGGTAGACCATGCTTCCGTTCAATGTCAAGTGAAAACCGGCTATAACGGATAGCGCCTCAGCATCCATCTCAACCTGATGTGAGAGCAGCCATTCAAACGTACACTGTGTCTGTGGCCTGGACCAATGCTCGGTGACATTGGGCATTGCAATCTCCGACAGCAGCGACATTCCCAAAAGCTGACCTGTCGAGGTCGTGTTCTCGAATTTACCGTTTGAGTCAACCTCAAAAGATTCACCAGGCTTTTCGCCACGCAAATTCTTGTCTTGATGTCCTCCTTCAAGAACAACCGCCTTGGCTCCGCCAGTTCCACTCACTGACGTCACGAAGACCAAGGATTGGTTGGCCGTCCGGTACAGATGACCGGCCTGTGGTTTCATTGCCGCAGCCCGATCCTTGCGGACGTTTCGACTCCAGGTATCGAGTGCAGTTTGAATGCGATCATCAAGTTTGGTCTTTTGGGAAGTTCTCAGATGGCCTCTCACTTTGACAAGCCCGTTCATGACAAGCTGTTGCGGCTTGGCTTCAACTGCCTTCGCTAACACCGCTCCTGCCAACTCACTTTCAGCAGTCGTCGTAGCTATCGCCGCTGACGAGCCTCTGTGGATACCATATTTTTCCCTGGACGATTGCCGTACCAATGCTGCGATACGCGCCTGCTCTGCCTGTGACCCCTGCTCCACGACCGTCGATGTCCTGAAAATAAATGGTGCGGATACCTTGTTGTCAATCAACATCCGCGCGGCAACTTGTCGGTCTGGCAGTTGAGTCAGCATCAGCTTATCAATCTGCGGTTGCATTGCCTGTTCAAGGATCGCAGCTTCCTCTATGCCGGTACGAAATACAAGTTGTGTTGGAATGTTGCCAAGGATCGCATCAAGTACAGCGCGCGAGGTCCCGGTCCGAAGTTGCCCAAGGGTCTGATGCGCCAGCACGGTTTGCAGGCCCCATTTGCGGCCCTCAGCGAGGACAGTTCCGATATCTGGTGTCACAAAGTTCTGAAATTCGTCACAGTAGTAGGTAAACGGCACGCGGTTCTCTCTTGGGACGTCAAAGCGGCTGATGGCAGCGCCAAAGAGGCCTTTGGATACCAACATGCCGATCATGCTGGCGTCCAGTGATCCAATGGCCCCTTTGCTCAGATTGACCAACAAAATCTTCCTTTCATCCATGATTTTGCGAAAGTCGATGGTTCTGACGCCGCTGCACAAGAGCTGGCGCATCAGCGGGTTGGTGGTGAACCGTGTCAACTTGCTTGAGACGTAGGGGATCCAGTTCGCAAAAGACTGGTCACCACTGGTGGCTCGGGCTGTAGCAAAAAAGTCCACGACCTCGCCCCCCAAGTCCTCTCCGAGAAAAGACTGTTTTACTTTGCTCAAGACATAGTCCCGGAAATCCGAGTCTCTCAAGATCGCCAGCACTGTGGCAAAACTGGGACGACCTTGCTGATTAGCTGGGCTCTCATATGGTGCTGTTGAAGCTGCCAGGAATGTGTTTCGGAAGTACTGTTCAAACCCGGGCCCACCGCATACCTGCATGTCGTAGAGCTGATTGAAGATATCCAGTAAATCACCAACCAGTCGATTGACGGCTTGGGGCGAGGGCGTGTTTCCAAGATCCAGCGGATTCAGACCTACCGCCATGCTTGGATCAGAGGGATCGATGATCACCACGTCGTCGATGCGATGCGGCGGTATGCATCCCAAGGTCTGCTCAAACAGATCACCGCCTGGATCAGCTAATGCAAATCCACGCCCTTCATCTAGATCTTGCTTCGTCATGCCGCGAATCAGCGCGCTCTTGCCGGTGCCTGTGCCACCCACGATGTAGACGTGACGCGAGCGATCCGGTTGGCGCAGGCACACTGCTTGTTCAAAACCACCCACCTGCGCCGTCCCCAGGAGCAAGCCGTCCTGAGGCAAACGTACCGCATGGTTCCCGTGGTGGCGCGGAAAATCCAGCTCGCGCAACACCTGTGGTTTTGCAAGCAAGGGCGGGAGCGACCCAGAGTACGGCATCACTGTCCTGAGATCCAAACGGTCGTCGGCAGTGGCACCTGAATGATGTCTGAGAACACCGCTGGTGCCACCAATTCGTCCACACGTATGCAGTGGCAAGACCTCCTTTGCAAAGACATCGACCAGTGCCGCTGCACGCTTTGAAGGCAAACAAGCAAGTTTGCTGGGCTGCTTTGGATCCGAAGCGACTTCGACAAATGGCTCGATCCGCAAAAACTCACCCGAATGATCCACAAAGGACCGGATCACCTTGCACAAGGCCGAACTGTGATGGCGTCCTTGTGAATCCGAGTTCACATCGAGATGTTCTAGCCGGGAGCGTTGCTCGCTGTTCAAGACAACTCGGGAAATCCTGACGCCAACGGTCACTTCTACTTCCTGGGCGCGGGCCGCCTTGATCGTGTTCACAAGCGCGCTCGGCCAGAGCGAAGAACCATTGATCGAAGACCAAAGCGGCAGGGACACTGGTGTGTTTGTGCCAGAACCACCGGCAGTGAACCCTATCGAGGATTGACCGGCCATCGTGAAGGAATCAAACTTAAGGAATTCGCGTTGCGTCAGGGGCAATTCCCTCTGGGCATCAAGTTGTCGAAACGAGTACTCATCATTGAGTAGCGCCAGTCCGGTGCGAAAGACACCTTGCCAGTCGCTCAGAACGTCAACCAACAGGGGCTCTTGCGTCATCAGAGGCACTCGCGCGGCTAAGGCGTTTATCCTTCGCAATCATCGGTGTTTCCCGTACAGGCAGCTTGATCGCCGCTACTTTGGCACGCTGGGGCATTTCTTCGCTTGCCTTGATCGATCCAGACCATGTCGAACCGCACAACGCCGATGCGGGCGAGTTTCACTCGCAATTTGATGAGGGCCGGAACAAGGCCATCGTGGTGGCCAGTACAGTTCGCCGGCTGCTGCATCCGGGAGGTCAGGTCACAGCGCATGATCAAAGCGTACTCGCTGCCCTGCCGTTTTCCGCTGCACGACGCGCGGATGTCATCATCAGCTGCGTTGATGACGATGGTGCCCGCTTGATAGCCAGCCTGATTGCCAGCAGTCATTCGCGGATACATCTGGACATCGGTACACAGGTCACCAAGGGCAATGCCGGTCGCCGTACGGCCGGCGCCGACATTCGGCTGATCATTCCGGGACGTACACCCCGATGCCTAGCCTGCTTTGGTGGCTTCGCGCAACAGCACGATCTGGCACGACTGGCTGGCTTCGAGACGCTGCCCACGCCGGGCTGGCAACAAACACGCAGCGGCTCGTTGCGGACGGTCAACCAGATAGCGGCTCACCTGGGGCTTCGCCTGATCGAGCGGATGGCGAGCGGTGAGATCTGTCATTCCACATGGCTGCGTTACGAGGACGCTCCCTTGCCAACCCTGCGGGAAATAAACCCTGAAGACATGGCAGTTTGCCCAATCTGCACCGGACATGCAGCCAGCGGTGACGCTGTTCTTGTCAATCGCGATACGAAGATCAGACAAATCGTGCGTGCAATTACAAACCCGAGGTCCGGCTCCTGAAAAAAGACGATTTCCCGGCCCATAAAGAATTCATGAATCGACAGGAATTCAAGCCATGAACATTGAAACTCTTACCCGTCGCCCAGCAGGTTGGCGGGCAATATTGTTGGGCGTCACCGTCGCCGCGCTCCTTGGCGTAGGTGCGGCAATTCTGCCGGAAGCCATCGCCAATAGCCCGAAGCACGTATTCATGATCTCGTCCCACCCAAGTAAAGCCTCGGCATCAATGATCATTGTGTGCTTAACCTTCGTCCTAATTGCCTGGCGGACAACATGGGTCGACCAACTCGGAAAGCCCTCGGCGAAATCTCTTTTCGTGTTGTCCACCGCCCCCATTCTTATTCCTTACCTGACCAACCCTCTAAGTTTTATGTTGAACGGAAATGTTCGCCCAAACTGGCAGTTGTGGTTCCTGAAGGATGCGACACCCTACTTCGAGGCATCCTTGCTGGCGACGGTCATGCTCTTTGCTGTGGCGGCATCAGCAATTTCACGCAACTTATCCGCTTCAATCAGAAATGACGAAGATAAGTCAGGATTACCAACCACAATCCCGCCGCACCTGACGGTCGCTACGGGTCTCGCAATATGGACAGCAATCGTTAGTGTCCTCGGCAAGCATCCCCTGGCCTCCCTCTCCGGTGTTCTAGTAGTCGGCTTCTTTTGGATTCGCTTTCAGATAAGTACGACTACACGCTGTTCGTGCTTCTGCACATCGCTTGCTGTAACGCTTGGATATGCTCTTGGCGCACTATGGCCACTAATGTGGTGTTTCATCTTGCGCCACTGGGGCCTCGTTGCTTTCGCCGCCGGACTTGGCGTTGTGCTTAACTTTTTCGTCCGAGACTCAGACGATTCCAAAGGTTGGCGCCTCGCTGCGGAAGGGGCAATAATTGGCGCCATTGGAAGCTCTGTTGGTGTGGGACTTTCAGTCGTTTGGGTCTTCGTCGAACTTGGCATAGAAACCCTCCTGGGCGTCGAAAAACACCCTACCAAATGGGCTGATGTCCTGACGCAAGCTGGTGTCCTGATTCAGGATAGATTCGGTCTCGGTTATGCGGCGGCAAACGTCCGCGATATTCTGGTCTCGGCGAATTGGTTGGGGGCAGTGCGTGTTGTCACACTCCCGCATGCTTGGGACGACTACATACTGCTGACCTTGATGGGGAAATATGGCTTGTTCGCCGGGGTGGTTGTCGTCATGATATTGATGATTTTCTTGTGGCTCACATACAGTGGAGTCCAAAAACTCAATCAGGGGTTCCTCCGAACCTTCGGACTGATGCTTTGGAGTTTTCTTGCACTGTCTTGTGTCATCAATCTTCAGGCCAACATAGGGATTCTGCCTGGTGTACCGTACCTCGGACTGCCATTCCTCTCGTATCACTGGTTCTTGGCAATGCTTGGTGGGGTAGTCATGGGTATGGCGCTACGTGGATACACTGAATGCAGTATTGACCGCACGGGGAGAACTTCAAACTGCGAACACGAACCGCTGCAAATGCGGGACGAACGGCAACGCAACTGCCCGGTGATCGACCGCGGAATCGCCGACCAACCAGCATTGAACGGACAAGATCCCGCAGCATTACTCACCTGTTGAATTCGCCCGGTATCATGGTGTCAACCATACGCCACCACCATTCAAAGGTCAGACTTGCTCTGGCCTTTCTTTTGCGCCCGCAATCCCCAGCGATGGCGGTGCTTCCCGGGCAATACGAATTCAGGCAAGCGACAGATCTGAAATTAGAAAGTATTTCTTTCATCTCCATATCCTGCGAAGAGCGGTCCCGGTACAACGAATTTGATAGTAATAAGGTGCCGCTGCCAAGGGAGAACAGTTGGCCACTCGATGAATTTCGAGGCTATGTGTTCGCATTGCTGTTCTACAAGCGCATCAGCGACTGTTTTGACGAAGAAGTCCGCACCCAAGTGGCCACCCTGATCAAGGCGGGGGTGCCACAGGATCAAGCGCTCTCGCTGGCGCGGGATCCGCAGAATCACCACTTCGTTGTTCCCGAACCCTCAGTTTGGGCGACCGTGGCGCGCACCGCC
>CAIVLG010000161.1 GCA_903906695.1 uncultured beta proteobacterium
GATTGTGCCGTGGCGCTGGACCGCGAGCCGTTGGTCAGGCATTGGGTGCGCAACCTGGTGCGTTTGCCCGAGTTTGCATTCTGGTTGCCCACCGCCACCGATTACTTCTACCCCGACTTCGTCGCTGAACTCATCGATGGCCGGCTGCTGGTGCTCGAATACAAAGGTGCCGATTACGCCAGCAACGACGACTCCAAAGAGAAGCGCCTGGTTGGTGAACGCTGGGCGCAAACCACCGGGCAGTTGTTCTGGATGGCCGAGAAGACGCTCGACGGCATGGACGTGGTGGCGCAGATCAAAGCCGCGCTGAAGCGATGACGCTGCAAAATAATTGGAGTCTGACCCCCATTGTTTTGGGCAACGTGGATTACCTGCCGACCTACGAGGCGATGCAGGCCTTCACGGCCGCACGAACGACTGAGACGCCGGATCAGCTTTGGCTTTGCGAACACCCTTCGATTTACACGCAGGGGCTGGCCGGAAGGGCAGAGCACATCTTCAACGCAGGGCAGATCCCGGTAGTGCAAACCAACCGCGGCGGCCAGGTCACCTATCACGGCCCCGGTCAGGTCGTGGCCTATCCGCTGCTTGATCTGAAACGTGCCGGCTACTTCATCAAGGAGTACGTCTACCGGATTGAGGAGGCGGTGATCCGCACCCTGCTGCATTTTGGTGTGACCGGCCACCGGGTGGCTGGCGCGCCCGGGATCTATGTCAGGCTGGATGATCCGGGCTCGCACGCCGTTTTGGCGCAACGGCCCAAGAAGATTGAGCAGCAACCGATGAAGAAGGATGTCATCCCGGACGATGTAGTTGTCATCCCGGACGATGTAGTTGTCATCCCGGGCTTGACCCGGGATCCATGGATTGCGGATCAAGTCTGCAATGACAACTCAAAGGCTCAACTTAAGCACAATTTCGTGCCGGCAGACCACCATGCCAACCCCAATTTCACCGACCTTGGTAAGATCGCGGCACTGGGCATCAAGGTCAGCCGCAACTGCACTTACCACGGCGTCGCGCTCAATGTCGCGATGGACCTGGAGCCGTACACGCGCATCAACCCTTGCGGCTATGCCGGCCTTCGGGCCGTGGACCTTTCTACAATCGGCGTGTCCGCTGCGTGGCAGGAAGTTGCGGACGTTCTGGGGCAGAAGCTTGCAAGTTATCTGGCACCTTGATTCCCGTTCCAACACCTTCCATGAATACACCCGACAACACCGCATCGTCCGATGGCAAAGTCCCGCCGCAAGCAAGCTACGATCCCTCCGTCAAACAGAAAGCTGCCGCCAAGCTGTCGCGCATCCCGGTCAAGGTCGTGCAGGGCGAAATACTGAAAAAACCGGACTGGATTCGCGTCCGGGCCGGCTCGCCGAGCACACGCTTTTACGAGATCAAGGACGTATTGCGTTCCAACAAGCTGGTCACGGTCTGTGAAGAGGCATCCTGCCCGAACATTGGCGAGTGTTTCGGCAAGGGCACGGCCACCTTCATGATCATGGGCGACAAGTGCACGCGGCGCTGCCCGTTCTGCGACGTCGGCCATGGCCGCCCCGACCCGCTCGACGCCAACGAGCCCGGCAATCTGGCCAGAACCATCGCCCAGCTCCAGCTCAAATACGTCGTGATCACCAGCGTCGATCGCGACGATCTGCGCGATGGCGGCAGTCAGCACTTTGTCGATTGCATCCGCAAGACGCGCAAGCTTTCGCCACTCACGCAGATCGAGATTCTGGTGCCCGATTTTCGGGGTCGCGACGACCGCGCGCTGGAGATCCTGAAAGCGGCGCCGCCCGATGTGATGAACCACAATCTCGAAACCATACCGCGCCTTTACAAGGAGGCGCGCCCCGGCAGCGACTATCAATTCAGCCTGAACCTGCTGAAGAAATTCAAGGCCCTGTTCCCCGATGTGCCGACCAAGAGCGGCCTGATGGTGGGCCTGGGCGAGACCGATGAAGAGATTCTTTCCGTAATGCGTGACATGCGCGCGCACGGCATCGAGATGCTGACCATCGGCCAGTATCTGGCGCCCTCCACCAGCCACCTGACTGTCAAGCGCTATGTGCACCCCGACACCTTCAAGAGGTTCGAGGCCGAGGCCTATGCCATGGGTTTCAGGCACGCTGCCGTCGGCGCCATGGTGCGCTCCAGCTACCACGCCGACCAGCAAGCCGGGCACGCCATGGGGCGCGCTGCACCTTGAAAGGCGTCACAGGCGTATCTCATGCACTATTCGGGGCGATCAGTCGGTCTCTGGTTTGATCCGCAGGCGCTGCTGCCGCTCAGCGATGGCCCCACCTACGGGCGTGGGCTGATGCTGTTTCGCAACCAGAAAGTGCTTGACCTCGACATCGAGCCGCTCGATGGTCATTGGCTGTTGCTGGGCACCGTGCAGGGCAGTCAGCGCGAGCCCTACGAGGTGTCGATCGAAATGACGCTGACAGCGCAGGGCCAGCTGACCGCTTGGGACAGCTTGTGCGAATGTCCGGTAGAGCACCAATGCAAGCACGGTGTGGCGCTGATGCTCAAGGCCGCCTACAAGGGTTTGCAGCTGCTGAGTAGCGATGGGCAAAGCTTCATGGCCAGGCCAGCGCCAACGCCGCAGCAGATCGAGGCCAGCCGCCAGGCAGCGCTGGCGCATCAGCAGGAGTTAGCACGGCTGGAGGCCGAGGCCCAGTTGCTGCGCTGGTTGCAAGAAATGGACCGTGCCAGCGGCGCCAACC
Organism: uncultured beta proteobacterium; assembly: GCA_903906695.1. Classification (GTDB taxonomy): domain Bacteria; phylum Pseudomonadota; class Gammaproteobacteria; order Burkholderiales; family Burkholderiaceae_C; genus Rhodoferax. The sequence goes on from CAIVLG010000161.1 coordinate 2,727, forward strand.
TTGCGGCGGCGCAGGCTTTGAACACCTTGCAGGATCGCCACGGCAGCCAGAACCAACTGCGGCCGGAGCAATACCTGTACCTGCTGACGGTGACGGCCGCCCACAGCGCCAAGCCATTGCTTCAAATCGACGCCGTTGTGTCCTCCCAGAAGCAGAAAGGCGGCTGGGCCAAGCCCAAACTCGTCAGGTACAGACCCGCCAAAGGACAGCCGGTCTTTGATGCGGCGACTGAAACGGACCATGAGGTGCTGCAGTTGATGCGCGCCATGCCTGCCGGCACAAGGGTCCGTTATGCCTATAGCTATGACTTTACCGACAGCGTCCATGTGGAGGGCCAGCTGGGTTTGATGCTGCTGGAGCAGGCGGCCAGCACTGGACGGCTGCTCTTGAACGCTGGCCAGTCCAGTCCGGACCAGGTGATCCAATGGGGCCCACCCCAACCGCTGCGCTGGGAATGGCACGAGGTCACCAGTACCCAGTCAAGTGAGCCGGGCTGGGTCTTGCGCGCCAGACTGGCCGCGAGCAGTGCCCAACTGTGTCTGAACACGCCGCCGCTCTACCTCGACACTGTGCAGGGGCTGTGTGGTCCGGTGCTGGCCGATGGCGTTCCTGCTGCACAGCTCGAACTGCTTCTCAAGACGCCGCCGTTCAAACCCTCTGCGCTGAAAACACACCAGGTGGCGCTGCTGCAACGGCTGGGCAAAATACCAGCGCCGCCGGTGCTCGAACAACTCCCAACAAGGTCTGGCATCACGCCCAGAGCCTGCCTGCACCTGTCGCCGGTGGCGCCATCGGCCAGGCCCGCCAGAGGACTGATTCAAGCGCAGTTGCGCTTTGATTACGACGGTCACCGCGGCTGGTGGGCCGGTCAGGGCAGTTTGGTACTGGTCGAAGCCCCAAGCGGCCGCTGTCTGCTGCAGCGTGACGCCGAGGCCGAACTCGACGCCATCACCCGTCTGACAGAGCTCGGTCTGCGCTCAGTGGATCAGGGCTTGTTTGTGATCCCGGGCAATACCCCGCAACAGCATTGGCTGCACTGGGCGGATGAGGACTTTCGCTGCTTGCGCGAGGCTGGCTTTGAGCTCACGCTGGACGATGCTTTGAACAACTGGATCACTTACGCCGACACGCTCGATGTGAAGCTGGCAGCGCAGGGTGGCGACGATGAGCAAGATGGCGAAGAAGGTGTCACTTCACCCTGGTTTGACCTGTCGCTCGGGATGGAGATCAACGGCGTGCGCCACAACATCCTGCCCTGGTTACCGACCTTGATTACGCAGGCTGGCGCCAGTGGGCGCGACCCGATCAGTGGTCAGCCCGAGATCCCGCCTTTCATGTTTTTGCCAAATGCCGATGACACCGGCTTCATCCGCCTGCCGACCGAGCCGCTCAAACCCTGGCTGGCCGCGCTGCTGGAGCTGGTAGGCGACCGCACGCATGATTTTTCAGGCGACAGTCTCAAACTCTCACGCTTTGACGCTTTACGTGCCAGTGCCGCGCTGGGCGAAGGCGCTGTCTGGGAGGGCGCTCAAGCCTTGCGAAACCTAGTGCGCCAGCTCAAGGGCAATGCGCCTGTACCCGAAGTTCCGGTGCCACAAAGTGTGCAGGCAATTCTTCGGCCCTACCAGCAACAGGGCCTGAGCTGGCTGCAATTCTTGCGCGAACATGCGCTGAGCGGCATCCTTGCCGACGACATGGGCCTGGGCAAAACCCTGCAAACCCTGGTTCACATTCAAGTGGAAAAAGATGCAGGACGACTGGACCGGCCGGCTCTCATCATTGCGCCGGTCAGCCTGATGGGCAACTGGCGGCGCGAAACCGAGCGCTTTTGTCCACAGCTGCGCTGCCTGGTCATCCATGGCAAGGACCGTCACGAGGTGGCCGCTAGCATGGCCGAGTTCGATGTCGTAATCGCGCCCTATTCGCTGCTGCAACGTGACCGCGAACGCTGGCTCAAAGCCAAGTGGCATCTGGTCGTGCTGGATGAGGCACAGAACATCAAGAATGCCAATACCTACGCGGCGCAAGTGGCAGGCGAGCTGCGGACGCGCCATCGCCTGTGCCTGTCGGGCACGCCAATGGAAAACCATCTGGGCGAGATCTGGAGCCTGTTCCACTTCCTGATGCCAGGTTTTCTGGGTAGCCAAAAACGCTTCACCGAGCTGTTTCGCCACCCGATCGAAAAGCAGGGCGACCCTGATCGCCTGACCCAGTTGCGCGCCCGCGTCACGCCTTTCATGTTACGACGTACCAAGGCGCTGGTGGCCGCCGAGCTGCCACCCAAGGTGGAAACCGTGATGCGCGTGGAATTGTCTGGAAAACAAGCTGACCTTTACGAAACGATACGCCTCGGCATGGAAAAAACCGTGCGCGAGGCGCTCAACACCAAGGGCCTCGCCAAGTCGCAGATCACGATTCTGGACGCGCTGCTCAAACTGCGTCAGGTCTGCTGCGACCCGCACCTGCTGAAGCTGGCAGCCGCGCAAAAAGTCAAGAGCTCGGCCAAGCTGGAGCAACTGATGGAACTACTGCCCGAGATGCTTGCGGAGGGCCGACGCATCCTGTTGTTTTCACAATTCACCAGCATGCTCTCGCTGATTGAGGCCGAGCTGATAAAACGCGACATTGCCTGGGTCAAGCTCACCGGCCAAAGTCAGAACCGGGACGCGCTGATCGAGCAATTCACCAGCGGCCAGGTGCCGCTGTTCCTGATCAGCTTGAAAGCAGGTGGCACCGGCCTGAACCTGCCGCAGGCCGATACCGTGATTCATTACGACCCCTGGTGGAACCCGGCGGTAGAGAACCAGGCCACCGACCGCGCCCACCGCATCGGTCAGACACAAAGCGTGTGGGTGGTCAAGCTGGTGGCGCAGGGCACCATCGAGGAACGCATTCTGGCGCTGCAAGAGCGCAAGGCCGCGCTGGCCGACAGCATGTACAGCGGCGCTGTCGGGCGCAAGCAGCCGTTGTTCACCGAAGGCGATCTGGCTGAGCTGCTTAAGCCGCTATCTGTTTGATAGCTGCTGGTGCAGGTGCGACGGGCGACGTGTAACGTCGGCGGGTCACTGACGGCAACACCCTGGATGTTCCACTTCAAAGATTGGCTTGCCATTCAGCCGCCGTTCGTGGCGGACTCCATTGTGCCCATTCCTGCCGGCGGCCACGATCGTGGGGACCGGACGTTAGTGGGGTGACAGTAGAAGCCGAAGCGGTCACACAGATTGTGGGGACTTCTGTCCCGACATGGCGGGCCCCAGCCAGCAATACCGGTGCCGCGCCCTCAAGGTCAAATTCGCGGCTTTCTGGTTGGCGACGACCACCTTGGGCAGCGTGCTAGGCTAAAAGGATGCGGATCGGGAACGGTCAGCTTCGACGTGAAATCTGGGTTGATGCGCAAGGTCAGGTGACTCGTTACGACCTTGCGTACATCAACCATGCGCTGCATGCTGGCGATAACGGACGCGTGGTGGGTTATGACAACCAACATGGGCATCACCACCGGCACTATCTCGGCGTTGCGGCGGCGGTTGAATTCACGAGTTTTGACGACATAGAAGATCAGTTTCAGACCGATTGGGCTGCGCTCAGGAGAACAGTATGAAGAATGTCACCCTTAAAGCAGGTAACGAACAAGATTTCTTTCGCAGGGGGAAGGCGTTGGCACGATTGGCTGACGCTGGTCAACCGATACCAGAGGAA
>CAIVLG010000162.1 GCA_903906695.1 uncultured beta proteobacterium
ACGCTGGGTGGCGCTCAGGGTGCAGCTTCCCGCTGAAGGCGCAACACCGGGCTCGCATGCGATTGCCTTTGAGATCGAAGCGCTCAATGGCAGCGGGCATCTGACCGAGAAATCGGCTTTTTTGGTTCCAGGATAAGGATTTGAAATGAACAACAGTACTCTTGAGGCAAGCGCTCCGTGGTGGAAGTTTGGCCATGTCTGGCTGGTCTTGGCCGGGCCCGCGATTGTGGTCATTGCCAGTTGCTTCACTTTCTACATTGCGCTTACCCGACCTGATCCCGTGGTGAGCGAGGACTACTACCAAAAGGGAATTGAAATCAACAAGACGTTGGAGCGTTCACCCAGTCTTGCGCCAGCACAACAGGCACGCAACCATGCGGCAACTGGCGTCATTGCGGCCCCTAACACGGTCAGCAAGCCTTGAGCCCAAGCTCCACTTGACGAAGGACCAAAACATGTTGTCACGCCGATTAATGTGGATTGCCTGGCCCGCTTTCTTGACGGCAGGCATTCTTGAAGTACTGGTTTTCGCGACCGTCGATCCGCAAGACCTGCGCTGGTTCGGCCACGCCTTGGAATTCACGCGCCAAGGTGTTTATACCGTGACCTTCTTTATCTTCTGGATCGTTACCATGTTGTCAAGCGGCCTGACTACGCTGCTGTCGACGTCACCATTCGAGGTGGATCGATGCCCCTTGCCCGCCAATGAGCGACCCGACGGTTGCTCAAAGCAGCAAGCTTGACAGCTTTCGCCGTCTCTCAGATCGGGGCTTTTGGGTTGACGATATCGCGCAACGCAGTGGTACTTAGAATGCGGACGTGGCGTTGCTTGACCTCCACAATCCCGTCGTCCACAAATCTTGAAAACGTGCGGCTCACTGTTTCAAGTTTCAGCCCGAGAAAACTGCCAATTTCTTCCCGCGTCATTCGAAGTATCAATTCCGACTGAGAAAACCCCCGGGTGTGCAAGCGCTGAACCAGATTCAGCAGGAAGGTCGCCAGCCGCTCCTCGGCTCGCATGCTGCCCAGCAGTAACATGACACCGTGTTCCCGCACAATTTCGCGACTCATGATCTTGTGAACATGGTGTTGCAATGAGTTCACTTCGCGCGAAAATTCTTCGATCCGGTCAAATGGCAGAACACAGACTTCAGCGTCTTCGAGCGCAACCGCGTCGCAGGTGTGCTGATCGTTGACAATACCGTCAAGACCAATCATTTCACCGGCCATTTGAAAACCAGTCACCTGATCCCGACCATCTTCCGAAGCCACGCAGGTCTTGAAAAATCCGGTTCGAATGGCGTACAGACTGGTGAATTTCTCACCGTTGCGAAAAAGTGTGGTTCCGCGTTTGATCTTGCGTCTGGCACCAACGAGATCGTCGATCCGATCAAGTTCCTCGTTGCTCAAGTCAATCGGCATACACAGTTCGCGCAGGTTACAGTTAGAGCAGGCGACTTTGATGGACTGGGGATTCATGTCCCTCATTTTGGCATTATTTTTGGCGGATACTGATATCGGTCAAATTTGAGGGCTTTCAAACCCTTGAGCATTTGATGGGTATCAAGAATCTTTTTGTGTTTTGAGGCATATTCGGCAGTCTTGCCAAGGAGTATTCATGAATGCAGCAGTAGCTGAACCCATTTCCGAAGATCTGTTGCGTCGATTTGATGTGTCAGGACCACGCTATACGTCCTACCCTACCGCGGATCGCTTTGTCGAAGCATTTACCGCAGAAGACTATAAGCAAGCCTTAACCCTGCGCCGCGCTGGCACTGGCGCCACGACGCTGCCGCTGTCCTTGTATGTCCATATTCCTTTCTGTGAATCGCTTTGCTACTACTGCGCTTGCAACAAGATCATTACCAAGCACCATGACCGCGCTGCACCCTATTTGCGTTATCTGAGTCAGGAGGTGGACCTGCACCTGGCTCAAATTGGTGCCGGACAAGCTGTGACCCAACTGCATCTTGGGGGTGGCTCTCCGACCTTCTTATCGGATGACGAACTGCGTGAATTGATGGGAATGTTGCGACGCAGCTTTAGCCTGTTACCGGGCGGTGAATATTCGATTGAGGTGGATCCGAGAACAATTGACGCATCGAGGCTCGATACGCTGGCTGAACTGGGTTTCAACCGCTTGAGTTTTGGCGTCCAGGACTTTGACCCCGCAGTACAAAAATCGGTTCATCGTGTGCAACCGGCAGAACAGGTCTTTGCCTTGGTGGCAGAAGCAAGAGAGCGAAATTTTGATTCCATCAATGTTGATCTGATTTACGGCTTGCCACTGCAGAATCCGGAGTCGTTCGACCGCACGCTGGCGCAGGTGGTGGAGTTGCGACCGGAACGTATCGCGCTTTATGCCTACGCGCATCTACCCGAGCGCTTCAAGCCGCAGCGTCGAATTGCCAGCGCAGAAATACCCAGTGGCGCGGCAAAAGTCGCGATGCTGGCGCGTTCCATGGCGGCTTTCATGGGGGCTGGCTATGTCTATGTCGGGATGGACCATTTTGCACTGCCGACCGACCCGCTGGCGATTGCCAAACGCCAGGGTCGTTTGCATCGCAATTTCCAGGGCTACAGCACCCAACCCGATTGCGATCTCATTGGCCTTGGGGTTTCATCAATCGGTCGTATCGGTGCCACCTACAGCCAGAATGCCAAGACCATGGAGGAATATTGTGACTTTCTTGATCAGGGGCTGTTTCCGGTGGTACGAGGCCTGGGCCTGACGCGCGATGATCTGCTGCGACGAGCCGTGATAATGGCTTTGATGTGTCAGGGGGAAGTAGCCTTCGAGTCGATCGAAGTAGCCCATTTGATCGAATTCCGAACGTATTTTTCCACCGAAATGGACTCCCTGCAGAAGCTCGCCGATCAAGGCCTGGTGACGTTAAATGAATCCGGAATCCAGGTCACCTCCATGGGTTGGTTCTTTGTTCGCGCCGTCGCCATGGTGTTTGATCGCTATCTGCAGACGGACCGGACGCGGGCGCGCTTCTCCAAGATCATCTAGCGTCGCATGCCATCATCTCTTGCGCTGACCGCGCTTTTGATGGGGTTGGCCGGGGGGCCGCACTGTATCGCCATGTGTGGCGCCGCCTGTGCCGGCATTGGGCACGCGGCCGGCCGACACCGAATTGCTGCCATGTGGAGTTTTCAGACCGGGCGCTTGCTTGGTTATTCGGCACTCGGTGCATTGGCTGCAGCGTCGATGCAGGGACTGGGTTGGTTGACCGTCCAGTCAGCTGCCCTGCGTCCGGTATGGACACTCTTTCATGCGGCGACCTTGGTGCTTGGATTGCTGCTGCTGTTGCAAGCGCAGCAGCCGGTTTGGTTGGAACAGGCGGGTAAGGCGGTTTGGTATCGTGTCCGATCGCTGACATTGGGCATGGGCAGGGGAGCACCGCTGTTGCTTGGCATGGTCTGGACATTCCTGCCCTGCGGTCTGCTCTATTCGGCCCTGCTGGTGGCCACCTTGACGGGCAGTCCGATGTCGGGTGCGATGGTCATGGCCCTGTTCGCCCTTGGCACCAGCGTTTCAATGATGGCCGGGCCCTGGCTGTGGTTGCGCTTGAATCGCAAAGGCAATGGCAACTGGGGTGTGCGCCTTGCCGGCCTGGCGCTGGCCATCAGTTCGGCCTGGGCTTTGTGGATGGCATTTGCCCACGATGCTGCACCCTGGTGTCACGTACCTTGATATGGCGGATGTGCCCTTCATTCTGCAATGTCGATAGTTAGCACTCCTACTGAAACGCCACCTCGGCAAAACTGCGCAGCTTGCGGCTGTGCAACTGGTCTATGCCTTCGGCGCGCAGCAGCTCGATGGCGCGCATGCCAATGCGCAGGTGCTGATCGACACGCTGGCGGTAGAAGTGGTTGGCCATGCCCGGCAGCTTGATCTCACCGTGCAGCGGCTTGTCGCTCACACAAAGCAAAGTGCCATAGGGCACGCGAAACCGGAATCCGTTGGCAGCGATGGTGGCGCTCTCCATATCGAGCGCCACGGCACGACTCTGGCTGAAGCGGCGCTGCGGTCCGTTGTCGGGCAGCAGTTCCCAGTTGCGGTTGTCGGTTGACGCCACGGTGCCGGTGCGCATGATGTGTTTGAGTTCCGACCCTTTGAACTGAGTGATGTCCGACACCGCCTGTTCCAGCGCGACCTGTATCTCAGCCAGCGCTGGAATCGGTACCCATAGCGGCAGTTCTTCATCAAGCACATGGTCTTCACGCACATAGCCATGCGCCAGCACATAGTCACCCAGTCGCTGCGAGTTGCGCAGGCCGGCACAGTGGCCCAGCATGATCCAGGCATGCGGGCGAAGCACCGCAATGTGGTCGGTGATGGTTTTCGCATTGGCCGGACCAACACCGATGTTGACCATACTGATGCCGCTGCGGTCAGCGCGCATCAGGTGGTAAGCAGGCATTTGCGGCAGGCGCGGCGGCACCTTGCCGAGATCAGAAAATTCGGGGTCAGACTCCAAATTCGTCGGCCGGGAATCCGACTGCATTTCAGCGCTGCGCGCCGTCACGACATTGCCCGGTTCCACGAACGCGGTGTACTCGGAGCTGGGATCCATCATGGCCTGCTGCCCAAGGCGCACAAACTCGTCGATGTAAAACTGATAGTTGGTAAACAGCACGAAGTTTTGGAAGTGCTCGGGCGCGGTGCCAGTGTAGTGACGCAGCCGGTGCAAGGAGTAGTCAACCCGCGGTGCCGTGAACAGCGACAGCGGCTGCGCCTCGCCCGGGCGCGGCATGTAGGTGCCATTGGCGATGCCGTCGTCCATGGCGGCCAGATCAGGCAGATCGAACATGTCGCGCATCAACTGGCGTCGATCAGCGCTTAGATCGCCCTCGATATGGTCGCTTTCGGCAAAGGAAAAATGGACCGGAATCGGCTGCGCACTGGTGCCCACTTCGAGCTCAACCTGATGGTTCTGCAGTAGCAGGGTGAACTGCTCCAGGTAATAGTCGGCGTAAAGATCGGGGCGGCTCAAAGTGGTCTCAAAGCGGCCTGGTCCTGCCACAAAGCCGTAGCTCAGGCCTGCGCTCTCGCTCGAATGCAGGCGCGCCACGGTATCAGTCTGTACCCTTATTAATGGATAGCAGGCCCGCACATGGCCTGGCAAGCGCTCACCTGATACAAAGCGCTGCATGGCCAGACGCAGATGGTTGATGCTGTTGTCGTAAATTTCTCGAACACGTGCGAGTGCGGCGGCCGGATCAGTGAAGCGGGCCGGGGCAATGAAAGCGGGTAGATAGGGCATGGCGTGATTGTCCATGGTTGTAGATAAAAATGTTTGCTATGCTTGACAACTGACAAGCCTGCCGCTTCATTAACCCATCGAGAACAGAGAGAAAGAGCATGAAACATCAGAGCGCTGTGCGTCTTGGCCTTATGGCTGTCGGTTTGGTCCTTGGTTTTCAGGCCAATTCGGAACCTGCAATCGTCTACGACATGGGCGGCAAGTTCGACAAGTCGTTCAATGAAGCGGCCTACAACGGCATGGAGAGATGGAAGAAGGAGTCGGGTAAGACCTATCTTGAATTTGAGATCTCCAACGAGTCACAACGCGAACAGGCCATTCGTCGTATGGCCGAGCGTGGGGCCAGTCCGATCATCGGAGTTGGCTTCAGTCAAGCCTCCAGCATTGAGAAGACTGCAAAGGAATTTCCCAAACTCAACTTTGCAATCATCGATATGGTGGTGGCGCTTCCCAATGTCCAGTCAGTCGTTTTCAAGGAGCACGAGGGCAGTTTTCTGGTCGGTGCCATGGCAGCGATGGCCAGCAAGACCGGCAAGGTCAGCTTTGTAGGCGGCATGGACATTCCCCTGATTCGCAAGTTCCAATGTGGCTATGAGCAGGGCGCGAAATTTGTCAATCCGAAAGCCGAGGTCTTTAGCAACATGACCGGCACCACGGGTGCTGCCTGGAACGACCCGGCGCGCGGTGGTGAACTGGCCAAAGCCCAGTTCGCCAAGGGATCCGATGTGGTCTTTGCGGCAGCAGGCGGCACCGGCACCGGTGTTTACCAGGCCGCCAAAGACAGCGGCAAACTTGCCATTGGTGTTGATAGCAACCAGAACCACTTGCAACCCGGCACCATGTTGACTTCCATGATCAAGCGGGTCGATGTGGCGGTCTACAACGTCATCAAGGCGCATGCACCCGGCGTCACCGTGATGGGTCTGAAGGAAGGTGGCGTCGACTATGCGCTGGACGCCAACAACGCGCCATTGGTGGGGACCGACATGAAGAAGAAAGTGGACACCATCAAGGCGGACATCATCAATGGCAAGATCAAGGTGGCCGACTACATGGCTGACAACGCCTGCAAATACTGATGTCCGGCGCCGCCCCTGCGGTGCGCATGTGGGGCATCAACAAACAGTTTGGAGCGGTCCAGGCGAATGCCGGTGTGGCGCTGAAGGTGGCGCGGGGGACGGTGCACGGCATCGTGGGTGAAAACGGCGCCGGCAAAAGCACACTGATGTCGGTTCTCTACGGTTTCTATTCAGCCGACAGCGGACAGATAGAGATTTTCGGAAAACCCGTCAGCATACGCAGTGCCGATGACGCCATTGCAGTCGGCATTGGTATGGTGCACCAGCACTTCATGCTGGTAGACACATTGACTGGCCTCGAAAACGTGATGCTGGGCGCGGAGCCTCACTGGTTGCTCCGACGCGCAGCAGCAGCCGTCAGGGCGAAGCTCGAAGAACTTATGCAAGCCACCGGCCTGCGCCTCGATCTGGACAAGGCGGTTGCCGACCTTGCCGTGGGAGATCGGCAACGGCTGGAGATACTCAAGGCACTGTACCGGGGCGCCAGGATTCTGATCCTCGATGAGCCAACCGCGGTGCTGACGCCGCTGGAGGCCGAGCATTTGTTCCGTGTGCTGGACGCGCTGCGTTCGCAGGGTACGACCATCTTGTTGATCACGCACAAGTTGAAGGAGGTGATGCGCCTGTGCGACAACGTCACCGTCATGCGCGCAGGTCGTGTGGTGCAGGACGTCGCCATTGCGCAGGCCAGCATCGAGATTCTGGCCGAAGCGATGGTTGGGCGCAAGATCAACAGCGGTCGAGGCGAGCCGAAGCCACGAGTTCCGGGCATTGCCATGCTGCAGGCTCGTGAACTACGGCTGAACGATGCCATGAATGTGGTTCGACTGGCCGGCCTGGACCTGAGCTTGCACGCTGGAGAGATCGTCGGCGTTGCGGGCGTTTCAGGCAACGGTCAAAGTGAATTGCTTGATGTGCTTTCGGGCTTGCTCCAGCCCGGTCACGGCGAGTTGCGAGTCGGTGGCATGACCTTCGATGACCGCAGATGGCTTGATCCGCTGACAGCGCGTGAGCTGGGGTTGGCCCATGTGCCGGAAGATCGGCATGCGCGCGCACTGGTCATGAGTTTTGTCGCCTGGGAGTCGGCAGTGCTGGGCTATGACGGTTTGCCGACGTACGCAAAACGGGGTTGGATGAAGCATGCTGCCATGCGCCGGTCAACGCGGCAGATGATGGAACGGTTTGATGTACGTCCGCGCGATCCCGATCTGCTCAGCAGCAAGTTCTCGGGAGGCAACCAGCAGAAGCTGGTACTGGCGCGTGAAATCAGGCAGGCACCCAAGGTGTTGTTGGTCGGTCAACCGACGCGCGGTGTGGACATTGGTGCCATCGAATTCATTTATACCCAGCTGCGGGCGATGCGCGACCGGGGTTGCGCCATATTGCTTGTATCGAGCGAACTCGACGAGATCCTGGCCCTGTCAGATCGGGTGATCGTGATGAGCCAGGGGCGAATCACCGGCGACTTGCCGGTCCACGAATGTACCGAAGCGAGTCTGGGAATGCTGATGCTGGGCAGCGTGCAATGAAATCGCTCCAGACCTTGCCGCGCTGGGCCGATCTTGTGCTGTTGCCCGCAGTGTGCCTGTGCGTTGCCTTGCTGGCCGCCGCGGTGGTTGTGCTGCTGGTCGGCCAGGACCCGGTCAATGTCCTGAGCGTACTGATCCAGGGCGCGGTCGGGACACCGCGTGGCTTGAGCTATACGCTTTATTACGCTACCACCTTCATATTCACCGGGCTCAGCGTTGCGCTCGCCTTTCACGCCGGCTTGTTCAATATTGGCGGCGAGGGGCAGGCCATCATGGGTGGCTTGGGGACCGGTCTGGCGGCGTTGTGGCTGTCTGCATTGCTGCCGGCATGGCTGATGTTGCCCTTGATGCTGATTTCGGGAGCGCTTTTCGGCGCCGCCTGGGCCGTGGTGCCAGCCTATCTGCAGGCGTACCGGGGCAGCCACATCGTGATCACGACCATCATGTTCAACTTCATTGCCAGCAGTGTGCTGGTTTACCTGCTGGTAAATCACTTGCGGCCAGCCGGCAGCATGTCGGTGGATAGTGTTGCGTTTGCCGCTTCGGCCAGATTGCCGGCGATGCACGAGGCCTTGGCATGGATCGGAATCCAATGGCCCTCGTCGCCGCTGAATGTCAGTATTGTTCTGGCTTTGCTGGCCTGCCTGGGGGTCTACCTCCTGTTGTGGCGAACGCGTGCCGGTTATCGCCTGCGGGCCGTCGGCTCCAGTCCGAGCGCCGCCGAATATGCCGGTATCAACTCGAAGCATCAAGTCATCTTTGCAATGTCGATTTCAGGTGCTCTGGCGGGTATGGTTGGCATGAACGAAATTGCCGGTGTCAACGGAAAGTTGTTGCTTGAATTTGTCAGTGGCGCCGGCTTTACCGGCATTGCGGTGGCGTTGATGGGGCGCAACCATCCAGTCGGGATTGTTATGGCGAGCCTTCTGTTTGGCGCTTTGTTTCAAGGCGGCGCCGAAGTGGCCTTTGAAGTGCCAGGGTTCAGTCGCGACATGGTCGTCATGTTGCAGGGCTTTATTGTTCTGTTTTCCGGTGCCATGACCTATGTTTTTGCACCTTTGGTGGCGGTCGGTCTGAGCGTCGGCACGCATCTTCTGTCGGCATTCTCGAAGCCGTCAAGTTCGGGGACACACCATGGATGAGGCTCTGATTGGTGCAATGCTTGCCTCCACCTTGCGTCTATCGACACCGCTGATCTTCTGTGCTTTGGCCGGCTTGCTTTCGGAGCGCTCCGGCGTGGTGGACATTGGCCTGGAAGGCAAGATGCTGTTTGCCGCTTTTGCGGCGGGCGCCACCGGTGCGGTCTATGGGTCGACTGCACTGGCCTTGTTGGCGGCGATGTTGGTGGCGACTGCTTTGTCCTGGATGCACGGGCTGGCCTGCGTCAGCCATGGCGGCGACCAGGTCGTGTCGGGTGTGGCGATCAACATCGTGGCCGCCGGACTCACCGTGGTCTTGGGTATCGCCTGGTTTGCCCAAGGCGGACAGACACCGCCGGTGTCGGCCAGTGTGCGGATCACAGCACTGATTCCGGGTGCCGTGGCTGCGTTGCAGGGCCTACCGGTGCTGGGCGCCATCGTGGGACAAGGTCTGTTGAGCCACAATGCGCTGGTCTACCTGGCTCTGCTGCTGGTGCCCCTGATATGGTGGCTGCTGTTTCGGACCAGGTTCGGTTTGCGCCTGCGTGCGGTGGGCGAGAACCCCTACATGGTGGATGCCGCCGGCGTCTCAGTCTTGCACCTTCGTTATGCCGCGCTCACCTTGAATGGTGCCCTGTGCGGCCTTGCCGGCAGCTATCTGGTGCTGGCGCAAAACGCCAGTTTTTCGCCGAACATGACCGCCGGGCGGGGCTTCATGGCGCTGGCTGCGCTGATCTTCGGACGCTGGCACCCGGTCAGCGCCCTGTGGGCCTGTTTGCTGTTCGGTTTCTTGGATGCGGCGGCAATCCGTCTGCAAGGCGTCCGTCTGCCCGGCGTTGGCGAGATACCCGTGCAAGTCATCCAGGCCTTGCCCTATGTGCTGACCGTGGTCCTGCTGGCGGGCTTTATTGGCACCGCCGTCGCGCCCCGGGCCTTGGGCAAGCCGTATGTCAAGGAGCGCTGATCGTGGTATCAGAGCCCGGGACATGGGCCCTGTCTCACGCTGTCAAATGCCCAGAAAACGAAGTTTCAGTGGCGACTCACTTGCTTGCAGTTATGTCGCAAATAAATCGGCGCAGACCCATGCCCCAATCTCTGCGGGATACGTCGGCGGTTCGCTAAGGAAAAATTGAATCACTCGAAGGATAAGTCCGCAGCGAATCCGGGTATTGGCGAAAGCCTGCTTTCCGGAAGTCTAGATGCCAGGTTTAGGCGAGCTCTGACAGGGCCAGGTACAAGTCGTTGATCAGTATTGACCCTACTGAGGTATCGACCAACCGAAGCAGATCAATACGTTCTGAGTGAAAAACATCCATCATGCTGCCGTCTCCCACGCTTGGCCGCACAAACGGAGGTCTTATGCATATTCCACCGGGTTTTAACACGGTAACACCCTACATCCTCGTTGAAGGCGCCGACCGCTTTCTTGACTTCCTCGTTCAAGGCCTTGGTGGCGTTGAGATCGGCCGCCACATGAACGGTGACCGCATTGCGAATGCACAAGTTCGGCTCGGCACCTCGACAGTCATGGTCGCGAAACAGCAACCGGGTTCCCTGCCATGCCAGCTTCGTACTACCTGTACGTCGAGAACGCCGACGAAGCCATGACGAAGGCAATTGCCGCAGGAGGCGCCAAGATCATGGACGTAGCCAACAAGCCATACAACGACAGACAAGGCGGCATCAGAGACCAATTCGGGAACCTGTGGTGGCTATCGGAGCGCCTGATCGATGGCCCGTACTGAGTCCCGGCAGCGCACGTTTCCCGCTGACATGTCCGGCGAAGTGCGACCCCACCACTCGCTCAGGCGAAGCGCCCATCTTTCAACTTATCTTGCATCGCTATGAGCACTTCTCCCCCATCAGTCACCACCCAATGGCATCTTTGGGTCGTCGGTTTGGTTTCTCTCCTCTGGAACGGCATGGGCGCTCTCGACTACACCATGACAGAGACACGCAATGCCTCTTACATGAATGACTTCACGCCGGAGCAATTGGCATACTTCTATAGTTTCCCCAAGTGGGTTATCGCCACTTGGGCGATAAGCGTGTGGGGAGCCGTAGTCGGATCAATTGCCCTGCTTGTACGCCAGCGGGTGGCCTTGCCCATATACGCCGTGTCACTGGCGACAATGGTCATTACGTTCGTTCACAACTTCGTGCTTGCCAACGGCCGCTGTCATGGGGGGCGCCGGTGCACTGGCCTTTACGGCGACAATCGTCGCCGTAGGCGTGGCACTTGTTCTCTATTCCCGCTGGCTTGGTCGCAAGGGCGTTCTGCGATAGTGCTGAAGCGGTGCAAGGACACCCTGTTCACCTTCGGAGCGAATTCATGGCAACCCAACTGAGCCGTAGCAAGGACAACCCGTGGATGTTGAAGACACCGCCAGGATCTTCCATGTACACGATGCACACGGACGAGAAGGTTGGGAAGAAGGTGCTGGTCTGCACGGTTGGGAGCACGGTGCTGCTCTACGACGCACGATGCATCGATGATCTCCTTCAGATGCTGAAGACTACTGGTGACTGGGTCGAGCTTGGCGGGGCTGACGAGCAGAAGCCCGTAAAAGAAGGGACAGTTGAAGCCTGGGGCCGCTCAGAAGCGAACCCGGTTGGCGGTTGGTATGGACTGAAAAAGGGCCTGCGTGGCCGGTTTGGCGTCTATATTCCACCGCTCATGGAAGTGCTCGGCCTTTGCGATCTGGAGCACAACGCCAAGAACAATCGAATCCGAGCAAAGTGAATGCAGCGCCACCCGCTTGGACCGAAAGTTAAGCTCCCACAATTGAGCAAAACGTAATGCAGTTTTGCAGCGTAACCGGCCATACAGGACACGACTGCGAATCGCTCCTGACGCTGCACAAGCGACGTAGAGTCAGGTGCCCTCCTGGTTTTGTTGTCGGCCAAACGGGGTTGCGCTACCGCAGTCTGGCAACTCAGTTACCAAGTCGTGTCACACTGCGTCATAACGTCCCACGCCAAACGATGGGTAGAGTGATGGGTGGAAGACGCCAACTGCCCGGGAGCCCTTGAGAAACAAGGGTCTCTGGCGGAAACGAAGGGATTCGAACCCTTGAGGAGGCTCAACACCCCCTACTCCCTTAGCAGGGGAGCACCTTCGGCCACTCGGTCACGTTTCCTGAATTTACCGCGCAAATTATCTCACGACTCCTGCGCCATCACCTAGAAAGGAGAATGGTCAAGCTCAAACGCCTTGTGCAGGGCGCGAACCGCGAGTTCCATGTATTTTTCATCGATCACGACAGAAGTCTTGATTTCGGAAGTCGAGATCATCTGGATGTTGATGCCTTCTTCGCTCAACACCCGGAACATCTTGCTGGCTACGCCCACGTGGCTGCGCATGCCGATACCGACAATCGAGACCTTGCAAATCTTGGTGTCACCGACGACTTCGTTGGCACCGAGTTTGTGCAGAACTTTTTCTTTCAGCAAGTCCATCGTCTTGGCGTACTCGCCTCGGTTGACGGTGAAACTGAAATCGGTCTTGCCATCCTTGCTGATGTTCTGGATGATGACGTCAACTTCGATGTTGGCGTCGGCCACGGCACCCAGGATCTGGTAGGCGATACCCGGTTTGTCGGGCACGCCCAACACCGAAATTTTGGCTTCTTCGCGGCTAAACGCAATGCCGGAAACAATGGCTTGCTCCATGTTTTCATCTTCCTCAAAAGTAATCAGGGTGCCGGAGGTGGCTTCCTCAACAATATCAATATCCCACGGTGTAAAGCTGCTAAGGACACGCAGCTTGACCTTGTACTTGCCGGCGAATTCGACCGAGCGGATCTGCAGTACTTTGGAGCCCATGGAAGCCATCTCCAGCATCTCTTCAAAGCTCACCGTGCGCAGGCGACGGGCTTCCGGCACAACGCGCGGGTCGGTGGTGTAGACGCCGTCCACGTCAGTGTAGATCAGGCATTCATCGGCCTTCATGGCCGCGGCCACCGCCACTGCCGAGGTATCCGAGCCGCCACGACCCAATGTCGTGATATTGCCCAGCTCGTCCAAGCCCTGGAAGCCGGTCACGATGACCACCCTGCCCGCTTGCAGATCGGCACGCACGCGGGCGTCGTCGATCGATTCGATGCGGGCTTTGGTATAGGCGCTGTCGGTGCGAATCGGAACCTGCCAACCAGCGTAACTGACAGACGCCAATCCCTCCGCTTGCAAGGCAATGGCCAGCAGCGCGCTGGAGGCCTGCTCTCCGGTGGCAGCCAGCATGTCGAGTTCGCGCGCGTAGGCATCGTCGGTCTTGCTGGGGGCGAGTTCTTTGGCCAGTGCCAACAAGCGGTTGGTTTCACCGCTCATGGCGGAGGGCACAACCACCATCTGGTGGCCGGCGCGGGCCCATTTGGCAACGCGCTTGGCGACATTTCGAATGCGTTCGGTCGAACCCATCGACGTCCCGCCATATTTATGAACAATCAATGCCATGGAAAGAAGATGTGATTGGAAGATGTGAATGGAAAGCCTAGGAATTGTACCAATGCAAGAGTGCTCCCATGCGTTGCGCGAAACCGGGCCCAACTTTGATTCGGATATGGTGCCCGCGCGTCCGGCAGGCCGCGATCTGATCGAGCAATTCCGCCAGTTGCGCGGTGCTCGGCACGACCTCGTACACGCTCCTCAGCCAATAACGCAACACATTGGCCTGACGCGCCGGGCTCAAGCTTTGAATGCGCTCGATCCGTGGCGGTGAGCCTGTTGTTTCAAGGTCTTGCCGGGCCAACTCGATCAGTAATTCCTGCGCCTGTGCCGCATGCATGGCACTGCGGGCGAAAGTGCTGCGAAACTGGGGGAAGCCTGCTTCCAGCGCAGGCAGCAGACGCGAGCGAATCCGGTTGCGCGTCAACAGCTCGTTTGAATTGCTCGGGTCTTCGACATAGTCCGCGCGACGCTGAGCCAGCCAGGCCAGAATGTCCGACGATGGCACCTGCAACAGCGGGCGGTGATAACTTATTGCGCCACGCACCCACTGCGCCGGCATGGCACTCAGTCCGGGCAAACCGGCGCCACGACTCAGGGCCAGCAACAGCGTCTCGACCTGATCGTCGGCATGATGTGCAATGGCAATGCTTTTGAACCTTTCCGATGTGCCT
>CAIVLG010000163.1 GCA_903906695.1 uncultured beta proteobacterium
ACATTTTGCGCGAACAACTGCGTTCCCACGCATGTTGCCAGTGCTGCTGCTATTAATGTTTTTTTCATATTTCTCTCGGGCGATTTCAAAAAGCGAAGCGTATGAGCCCCCGGCATCTGCCCCACCCCCGCCGTCCGGGCGCCAGCAAAGGACTTCAGTCCGCGTCATAGCAATAGAAATCGCCAAGGCAGCAAAGAAACTGAACGACCTGAAGGCGCTGCAAAAACGCACGCTCACCAACCTGTACAACCTGCGCCCGCAGTGGCTCGTCATGGCACACCAGCAGCTCGACCTTGCCGTGGCACAAGCCTATGGCTGGAGCGACTACAGCGCCGACATGGCGGATGAAGAAATCCTCAAGCGGCTGCTGGCGCTGAACCTGGCACGGTCAGGTGACGAACACCAGTGACCTGTGCTATCTTTCGGCCATGAGCTCCATCACTTTGACTGAGGTCTTCAATCTCCCCGCGCCAGAGCGACTGCGCATTGCCTCCGCGCTCTGGGATAGTGTGGCGACCCAGCCCGAGCAATTCAAATTGACGCAGGAGCAGGCTCAGGAACTGGACGCAAGATATGCCGACTACCTTGCGCACCCCGCCGAAGGGGAATCCTGGTCGGCAGTGAAATCACAAATATTGCAATCGCGGTGAGCTTTCGGCTACTCCTGAGGTCCGCCGCCATGGCTGACCTGCGCTGGCAGAGACGCGAGTGACAATTTGAAATGACCCACGATCACGATCACGATCACCATCACGACCACGCGCCGGCCAACTTCAACCGCGCCTTTGCCATCGGCATTGCGCTGAACGCCGTATTCGTTGCTATCGAAGCCTATTACGGCTGGCGCGTCAATTCACTGGCGCTGCTGGCCGATGCCGGGCACAACCTGAGCGATGTGGCAGGGCTGGTGCTGGCCTGGGGCGGCGCACTGGCGCTGAAAGTCAAGCCCGACCCACGCCACACCTACGGCTGGAAGCGCGCCACCATCCTGGCCGCTTTTGCCAACGCACTCCTGCTGCTGATGGCCATAGGCGCGCTGGCCTGGGAAGCGATTGGCCGACTGCTTTCTGCGCAGGCGGCGGTGCAGGCGCAGGGCGTCACCATCATGCTGGTGGCCGGTGTCGGCATCGTCATCAATACCGCGACCGCCCTGCTCTTCATGCGCGGCCGGGAGGGCGACCTCAACGTTCGTGCCGCCTTCGTGCACATGGCGGCCGATGCACTGGTGTCCGCTGGCGTCGTGCTGGCCGGCGCCTTGACGCTGTGGCAGGGCTGGATCTGGCTCGATCCGGTCGTCAGTCTGGGCATTGCTGTCGTCATTCTGGTGGGCACCTGGGACCTCTTCAAGCAGTCACTTCACCTGCTGTTCGACGGCGTACCCGACAGCGTGGACCCGCTGGCGGTGCACGCCTGCCTGGCGGCGCTGCCAGGAGTCTCGCACGTGCACGACCTGCACATCTGGGCCATGGGCACCTCACAAATCGCGCTGACCGCGCACCTCGTGATGCCTCAGGGCCAGGCGGACGACGCCTTCCTGCAAGAGGCCAACCATTTGTTGCATGAACGCTTCGAAATCACCCATGTCACGCTTCAGGTGATGAAAGAGGCCTTCACCCGCACTTGTGTAGCACCAGACCCACCTCAACATGTTGCCCATGAACACTGAGCTGACACCTCCACCCTGGCTGACCCAGATCTCGGCCGACGCGCTGAACCGTGGATCGTTCTGTCGCACACTGAATCTGGCGCGACTGGGCGAGCAGCTCGAACGCGATCCCAAGCTCGGGTGGGTGTTGCCCGACATGGTGCGTGCGCGTCCGCATCTGTTTTCGTCGACCGTGGTCTTTCTGTCGATGGAGGTCGCGCAGACAATCAGCGCGACCATCCGCAGCATCGAAAATGTGATGGCGCTGCCGGGCTATCGCTCACAGGCACTGGCGCGCGCGCCGGTGATTGCACAGCACGCCTTCGGTCCGCTTGGCGCCTGCATGGGGTACGACTTTCACTTGAATGCCAGCGCTCCTCAGCTGATCGAGGTCAACACCAATGCTGGCGGCATCCTGCTGAATCTGGCGCTGGCACGGGCCCAGCAATCCTGCTGCAAGGAGATGGACTGGGCTTTTGCGCCCAAGCCCTTGGCCGACGACCTGGAGCAGACCCTGTTCGACATGTTCCAGGCGGAGTGGCGCTGCCAGCGCGGCGACGCGCCCTGGAATTCGATACTGATTGTTGACGACGCACCCGATGCACAGTATCTGGCACCCGAATTCGAACTGTTCCGCCAGTTGTTTGAACGCTTCGGCATAAGCGCAGCCATCGCTGACCCAAGCGCACTGAGCTGGCACGACGGCAAGCTGTGGCACCTTGGCGCCGCGGTGGACATGGTTTACAACCGTCTGACCGACTTCTATCTGCAAGAGCCTGCGCACCAGGCGCTGCGCCACGCCTACGAGAGCGGCGCCGTGGTGCTGACGCCGCACCCGCGCGCACACGCGCTGCAGGCCGACAAGCGCAATCTGATTGCATTGAGCCAGGACGCGCTGCTGGCGAGTTGGGGTGCCTCATCGCGTGATCGAAAACTGCTCGCTACTGCAGTGCCCAGGACCCGTCTCGTCACTGCTGAGCGCGCCGACGAATTGTGGGCACAGCGGCGTCAGCTCTTTTTCAAGCCGGTCGCCGGTTATGGTGCCAAAGCCGCTTACCGCGGCGACAAGCTAACGCGCCGGGTCTGGTCCGAAATTCTGGCAGGCGACTTTGTCGCGCAGGCGCTGGTGCCACCATCCGAGCGTCTGATCGAAGTCGATGGCGTGCAGACTGACCTGAAATTTGATCTGCGCGCCTACAGCTACGCCGGCCGTGTGCAGTTGGTGGCCGCGCGAATGTACGGCGGCCAGACCACCAACTTCAGAACCCAGGGTGGCGGTTTTGCGCCGGTCATTGTGCTGCCCGGGTTTGTCATCCCGGACTAGCGGTTCCTCATCCCGGACTAGCGGTTTCTCATCCCGGACTAGCGGTTTCTCATCCCGGATTAGTGGTTTGTCATCCCGGACTCGATCCGGGATCCAGTGCGACACCACCACTGGATTGCGGGTCAAGCCCGCAATGACAAACTTGGACGCAATGACAGATCAGTCGTCACGCTTCATAGCAGCTGCCCTGCCAACTGCCGCGTCGCTCCAGCTCCGCCGAGACGCGCGGCGCCAGTTCGGACAAGCGCAGGTTCCATGACGGCGCCAATTTCATTGAAGGTGGCACTTCGCTGCCAACGCGTTGCAGCAGGATCGCCGGTGACAAACGCTCGATGAAATCGGCCAGCAGCTCGATGCAGTCCAGCTCATCGGGCAGCGGCACAGTGGCTGGATCGCTCTGCCACTGGCGCGCCAGCGCGGTGCCGCGCACCAGTTGCAACTGATGAAGCTTGAGAGCGTGAATCGGCAGCGCCGAGATGCGAGCGGCGCCGTCGAGCATGCTCTGCCTTGATTCACCGGGCAGGCCGAGCAGCAGATGCGCTGTCACCTCAAGGCCGCGCGCAGCGGCACGGCGAATAGCGTCCGCACTGGTCGCGAAATCGTGACCACGATTGACGCTGGCCAGCACCGCGTCGTTGCAGGATTCAACGCCGATCTCGAGCTCGATGATGTGGTTCTGCGCCAGTTCCGCAAGATAGTCCAGCACCGGTGCTGGCAGGCAGTCGGGACGCGTACCGATCGCCAGGCCGCCGATGTGCGGATGGCGCAACGCCTCCTCATAGCAGGCACGCAAGCGCTCGATCTCACCGTAGGTATTGCTGTAGCTCTGAAAGTAGGCGATGTAGCGCCTGGTTTCGGGATAACGGCGTTGCAGAAAATCGAGCCCGGCTTCGATCTGTTCGGTAATGCTCTGACGACGCTCCAGGTAGAGCGGCGTGAAACCGTCGTTGTTGCAGAAAGTGCAACCGCCGACTGCCAAGCGACCATCGCGGTTCGGACAGGTAAAGCCAGCTTCGATCGAGACCTTCTGCACGCGGCCGCCGTAGCGCTCCTTGACATGCTCGTTCCAGGCGTTGTAGCGGCGCGCGCCGAAGGGTGAAACAGCTTGCAGCGTCACGCCGGTGCCATGCTTTCCCAGGCCTTGACCACTTCGGCCGCGTACATCAAAGCCGGACCGCCACCCATGTAGACGCAGACGCTGAGCATTTCCTCAACTTCGGCACGCGTGCACTGGAGTTTGTGCAAGGCCTTGACATGAAAACCGATGCAGCCCGAACAATGCTGAGTCACGCCAATGGCAAGCGCAATCAGCTCCTTGGACTTGGCGCTGAGTGCGCCCTCGGCCATGGCAGCGCGCGCCAGCTGGCCGAAGCCCTGCATCGCTTCCGGCTGTGATTTTCGAAAGGGAGCGAGGTTCTGATTGATGTTCTGAACCAGAGTGGCATGGTCGAAGGTACTCATATGAATTCAATCCTTATCCTGGAACCAAAAAAGCCGATTTCTCGGTCAGATGCCCGCTGCCATTGAGCGCTTCGATCTCAAAGGCAATCGCATGCGAGCCCGGTGTTGCGCCTTCAGCGGGAAGCTGCACCCTGAGCGCCACCCAGCGT
>CAIVLG010000164.1 GCA_903906695.1 uncultured beta proteobacterium
CAAAAAATACTAACAAAATCAACAGGTTGGACCGCATGCCACGGAATAGCTTTCTTGTACTTTCCGGAGTAGCAAGGCGATCTGTTGAGGTAACGTTTGGGCAAGCGCTCTGCTTGCCCGGTGAAACGCTTAACGCCTGCTTGACACCAGCAGTTCTGAATTTCTTACGGCGGCTCCCCTGACTTCCAGCCGTATCTCATCCAATACCTCGCCGTTCGCAGCGGCAAGTTGGACTCGGTGTCGGCCCGGCCATGGCGGCCACTGTGCAGAAATCCCTTTTGCAAACGCCTTGCCATCGATCAGCCATCGCACGTTCTGCCCATCGGCGGTGAAGGTGACACGCTGACGATTTGGTGGAATGTCCGGGTCCAGCGCGATGATGGTGCCGCTGCTCGGGGCTGTGATGCCAGCCCGTTGACGGGCAACGCCAGCGAATGCGTTCATCGCAAATACCGGTTGCTGCGTGCCCTGCAGGAACCACTCCATGCGTGCCGCCTCGATCGGCGGCTCCGCCACACCGGATGCAAACCGTACCGGCACCTGCACCACACCCGGCGGTGTCTGCGGTGCGCGGCTGGGTTGCGTCTTGTGCAAGTAGTTCATGACGGCGGCCCAGATCGGCGCAGCGCCGGTGGTGCCGCTGACGTCCCACATCGGTGCGCCGCTGGCGTTGCCGACCCAGACGCCGACGGTGTAGGCCTGCGAGTAACCAAGCGCCCAGTTGTCGCGCATGTCCTTGCTGGTGCCGGTCTTGACTGCTGTCCAGAAGCGCGTGGCCAGCACGCTGTCGGTGCCGAAGGTACGGGCTCTAGCCATGGGGTCGGTGAGTATGTCGCCGATGATGAAGGCAGCGCGGGGATCGAGCGCCTGGCGCATCGGGGCTTTTGGTTTCAACGTCAATGATGTCGTACTGTAACGGCCCCCATTGGCCAGCACACGGTAGGCGTTGCTGAGGTTCAATAGCGACACATCGGCACTGCCCAGAGCCAGGCTGAAGCCGTAGTAATCGCCCCCCTCTTTGAGCGGCAAGCCCAGGCCGACCAACTGCTTCTGAAACGCGTCAGGCGACACCATCACCAGAGTGCGCACGGCCGGCACGTTGAGCGAAGCAGCCAGGGCCGTGCGCGCTGACACCCAGCCCTTGAAGTGGCGGTCGTAATTTTGCGGGATGTAGAGACCGTCCGCTGTCTGGATCTGGGTGCTGGCATCCTCCAGCAAAGAGGCCGCTGTCATTCGCCGCTCGGCAATCGCCTGAGCGTACAGGAAAGGTTTCAGCGTGGAACCCGGTTGACGCAGCGCGGTGACGCCATCAACCTCGGCCGCTACACTCAGCTGCCCCGATGAACCGACCCAGGCCAGCACCTCGCCACTGGCATTGTCCAGCACCACAATGGCACCATCCTCCACATGGCGTCCCTGCAATTCGCGCAAGTGTTGATGCAGGGTTTGCAGCGCAAAGCGTTGCAGGGGTGCGCGCAAAGTTGTGCGCAAAGTCGTTGCGGTGGTTTGGGACTTCGCGGTGGGTGCCAGTTGTCGCGCCACGTGGGGCGCAATACCCTCACTGGCGTCAAACGCCCTGCGTTGCAAGGCCGCGGTAACAAACAGGTCCAGCCCTTCGCAGTCTGTCAGGATTGATGCGTTCCTTCCCGCCGTCAGATCCGGAGCTTGCATCATCCTGAGCATGGTGCAGGCTCGTTGTGTCACCTGCGCCGGTCTCGCATTGGGGGCACGCACAAGGGCGGCTGCCACTGCCGCTTCATCCATCACAAGGCCATGCGCGGCCTTGCCAAAGAGGGTTTGACTCAGCGCGTCGACACCTACCAATTCGCCCCGAAACGAAACCAGGTTGAGGTAGGCTTCCAGAATCTGGTCCTTGCGCCAACTGCGCTCGATCATCTTTGCCGATACGGTCTGGTCGACCTTCTGCATCAGGCTGCGACCAGCGGCAGAGCGCTTCAAGTCATCGTCCAGCAAGCCCGCCAGTTGCATCGTGATGGTGGAAGCGCCACGGGTCTTGCTGTTCCACAGATTGCCCCAGGCCGCGGCCGAGACCGCTCGCCAATCAATCCCGCTGTGCTCGTAAAAGCGCTTGTCCTCACTGAGCACCAGCGCCATGCGCAAAGCCGGTGACACATCCGCCAACGCAACCCAGCGACCGCGCCGCACCGACGTATCGGTGCGCAAGCGGTGCAGCAACTCACCGTTGCGGTCCAGAATCAAGGTGTCAGACGGCTTGAAACTGCTCTTGACCTGCTCAAAGCTGATGGTCGCCAGTGCCGGGCCATCACTGGCAGCCAGCAGGAGAGCGACGAGCAGTGGACAAATTCGCTTCACCGCGCTGCCTCAACCCTTAACCTTGCATTGGGCGCCTCGCCAAACATTTCTGGCGCGTACATGGCTTCCACGCGCGACGCTGGCATGGAGAATTCACCGACGTTGTTGAGCCGGATGGTGTACTGCATCTTCAGCACGCCTTTGGGCAGATAAGCGTAGTAGCTTCGGAACGACTCAAAGCTGCGTTCCTCGAAGGCGCTCCAGCCGTCGCCGGCACTCTTCTCGCCTTGGGTAGCGATTTCGGAGTCTCGACCCAGGCCGCTGCCAAGAATGGTGGCGCCTGCCGGAATCGGGTCAGTGATCACGGCCCAGCTCATGTCGGCGGAAGCGTTCACCTCCAATGTGATTCGCAATATGTCGCCCCGCGTGTAGCTGCCCGTTGCAAGGCTCTTGTTGGCCTGTTCGATCGGCTGAACCGTCTTCTTGATCTGGTAGCCGGCGCTAAAGGGCTCCTTGCGCACAACTGCCGCCAAAGATTGCAGCGTCAGCCACGGCTTGCCAGCACCCTGGTGGGTCACGTTCAGTGTGTCCTTGGTCAGCGTCTTGTTCCAGGGCAGGAACATGCTGTTATTGCGCAGGTTGCCCGCTGCTGCTGGCGCACCAAACCAAGTCGTCTGATTGGTTGCGCCGGTCGCATCCGAAGTCTTGATGCGCACCAGCTTGCTCCAGTCCACCGCCGCAGCTGCCTGGCTCATGGCAGCCCGCGTGATGCCGGTGACAGGCACCGCTTCAAACTTTGCCGAGAACTTTTCCAGCGCCAGACCACCCCACAGGTTGGCCGTGGTGGTGTGCCAGGCACCGTTTTGCTGGCGGCCAATGAAACCGTTGGCCAGGCGGCCCATATCGTCCTTCCAGCTTGGGTCGTCCATCACGGCCAACATCAGGCGTGCAGCGTTGACGTCCGCGTTTTGCATCAGCCACCACCAGTAGTCCTCGCTCTCGCTGCTGAACATGAGCTTGCTGCCCTGGAAACTCAGACGTGAGCGCAGTAGCTGTTGGGCCTCGGCCAGGCGCTTGTCACGCTCTGGCACATCGGCCACGCGCTTGAGGATGTTGAGCCAATCAATCACCGCATGCGTGGGCCACTGGTTGGGAGCGATCGTGATCGAACCCAGCATGCGACCCTGCGCCTTGCCGTAGCGCGACAAGGCTTCGATCGCAGCAAGCTTTCTCACGTCCAGATCCTTGCGCGGACTCCAGAACTCGCGCGCAATCCGTCCTTCCACAAAGTTGATGAGCCCACGCTCCATCGGCGCCCGCACTTGGTCGTTCAGGGCGAACGCCGGGTTCAGACTGGCGGCCTCAGCCGCGCTGGCGAGCAGGTAGGCGGTCAACGTATCGCTGCCTTTGTTGGTCTCGCCATCGCGCGGCGGGAAGTAGCTGGCGAGCCCATCGGCATCGAAATAGCCGGGGATTTGACCCTGCACCGTTTGCCACGCTTTGGCGTCGCGCAGACCGACCGCTTTGCTGACTTTTTGCTCCAGACAGAGGAAGGGGTAGTTGGCAAACCAGTCGCGCACACCCGGCAAGCCTTCGGCCAGTTTGGGTTGCAGCGACATCTTCAAACCGCCGCGACCGCTCAGCGCGTCGGCCGGTGGGCTCACATCCAGCGTGTAGGCTCCCTCAAGCTGTACCAGCGCGGCCTGTTGCACCGTCAAAGGCACTGCCGGGATGATTCGTTGGCGCGCCTTCAAGGCGTCGCGTGCGCCGCTTATTGTGTCCTTGGCTTCAATCTCCCACAGGATCGCTTCCGAGCGGACCTGCGCGAGTTGCGCAGGGGCCGTCACACTCCACCCAAGATCAATCGCCTCGCCTGCCGGGATGTCGACGCTCTGCGGTTTCAGGTCGAGCAATGTGGCGCGGGGCGTCACAACCACCTTCATCGCTTGCCTGGTGGTGTTGCGCAAAGTGAACTGGGCACGGAACTGGTCGTCTTCGCGCACCAGCGGCGGCAGCCCACTGATGATTTGCAGGTCCTGCGTGGCACGGATCGTCGTCGAACCGGTTCCGAACAATCCGAGCGAAGCATCGGCTATGGCAACGATCCTGAAGCTTGTCAGCGCGTCGTTCAAGGGCACGGTCAACTGCGCCTGACCATTGGCATCGAGCTGCACTTTGGGGTTCCACAACAGCAGTGTGTCAAACAATTCGCGCGTGCCGGAGTGGCCGCCACCACCGCCTGGCGCAACCGCCTTGCGGCCAAAATGGCGCCTACCGATGATCTGCATTTGCGCGGTCGAGGTCTCTACGCCCCAGGCACGGCGCTGCACCATGGCCTCCAGCAAATTCCAGCTGGTGTTAGGCATCAACTCAAGCAGCGCCTGATCGACTGCGGCCAGCGCCACTTCGGCGCCTGCTGCCGGTTGACCGTTGGGCAGCCTGACCTGGACCGTCACCCTGGCCTGAGCACGGACCGGGTAGCTTTCCTTGTCGGCTTTGACGCTCACATCAAGCTGGTGTGCTTTTGTCCCAACACGGATTTCCGACATGCCGAGCCGGAAGGCGGGTTTGCTCAAGTCCACCAGGGCAGTCGGCGCCGCGTATTCACGGCCCTCGTTCCAATACGACGTCCACCACTCGCGCGGCGCCTTGTAGCCCCAGGTAAAGAAGCTGTACCAAGGCACTTCGCGCAGGCGACCGCGCAAGGCCAGCACGCTGACATAGACGTTGGGGCCCCAGCCCTCCTTGATTCTCAAGCTGATGGTCGGGTCCTGGCCGCTCAGCTGCACCACCTGCGTGTCCATAATGCCCTCGCGCTCCACCGCCACCAGCGCCGTGGCAAAGCGAAAAGGCATGCGTACCTGAAACTTTGCGGTCTCGCCAGCCTGATAGCTTCTCTTCTCCGGCAGCACATCCATGCGGTCGTTGTTCTCGCCGCCAAACCACAGCTCACCCTGCTTGGTGACATAGACCGAACTGGCGGCCAGGCTGGCGTTACCGGCGGCATCCTTGGCGCTTGCCACCAGTTCCACTTCGCCCGGTTGATCCAGTTTTGCCTCGCACAAAAGCAGCCCGCGTGAATCGCTCTTGCCGCTGCAAACCGAGCCCAGATCCTTGCTGCTGGTCTTGTTGTCGTAAGCATAAAAGCCGCCCACCATGCGCTTGCGGTTGCTGGTCGTGATGCGGGCCACGGCTCGGACTTCCAGCGCGACATCGGCCAGCGCTTTGCCGGTCAAATCCAGCGCCAGAGCCTGAAACTTGATCTTCTGATTGCTCGACACCCAGCCTTCGGTCTTGATGCCTGCCACCACACTGGCCGGCCACAGCGTACTGACGCTGCGAAGGGTCTGGACCTCGCCATTGGGGTCCGAATAACTGGCTTCAAGCAGCAACTCTTGCGGCTGTTTGGTGGCAGGAACCTTGTCGATCGTGAGCTTGCCCGAGCCCGTCTTGTCCAATGTGACGGGCAACTTGTCGGCGATGACACGGGAGTCTTGTATCGCGCTGGCTTCGTCTTCGCCCTCGGCGCTGGCTTCCTGCTTGCCGCGGGGGTTCTGGAAACTGAAGTCCGAATAATCGCTATAGCTCAAACTCTTGTCACGCACCAGCGCCGACACGCGCACCGGCAGATTCAGGGCTGGGCCGCCGGAGACGTAACTGACCTGCACGTCAACCGGAATGGTCTTCACATTGACCAGCGCCTTCTTGTCGGCCAATGCCAACCGCCCTGCCAGCACTGGCAGACGAAATTCTTCAACCCGAAACTGGCCGCTCGAAAAAACGGGCTCATTCTCGGCACCGCGCAGTTCCACCCGATACACGCCGAGCCTGGCCGCCGGCGGTATCGCAAAGCTGCTCTCGGCGCTGATGCCTGCGGTGGCTGTCTTGCGCCAAACAAGGCTCTGCGTGTATTGCTGATCACTGCCTACGTGGGTGACGACTAGCGTTGTCGGTTGCGCGGTAGGCAGCCCAAAGCCCTGCGCCGTTTCAGTCCGCAAGATGTGTTTCATCGAGACCGTTTCGCCAGCGCGCAGCAGCGTCCGGTCAAAAATGGTGTGTGCCCGAGCGTCCGGGATTGGCTCGCGGCTGGTCGGCACATTGAAACGCCAGGGCTCAATGCCGCGATGCCAGTCGCTCCAGGTGAAGGCCATATCCGGCACGCCCGATTGAGTGGCGCGTGCACTCACAAAGTAGGCCTGGCCGTAGCTGCCCTCATCCTGACAGGTGGGCGCCACCGGCGCAATGCCGGTCAAGCTTGCAATGCCCTGTGCGTCGGTGCTGGCGCTGGCCACTTCGATGCCCCGGCAATCCGACACCCGCACTTTGGCATTGGCCACCGGCAAACCTTTGTCCAGCGACGTCACCCACGCCAACGCGTTCTCGCGCCCCAGTTTGAAATGCACACCCAGATTGGTCACCAGCGCCGAGGTTCGCACATACATGGTTCGGCTACCGCCATGGCGCTCGTCTAGCAGTGATGCGCCCAGCCTTTGCGACGCAATCTCGATCACATGAAAGCCGGGTGACAGCGGTATCCCAACCACTTCAAACTGACGCAGGTCCTTGCTGTTGGCCTGGGGCAAGTCCAGCGTCGTGACGCCGGGCTGACCCTGCAGCAAGGACAGCATGCGGCTTTGCACCTCGCCCTTGTCCTGCTCGTCCGCCTCGTTCAGCACTTTGGGCAATGGCCCTTTGACGTCGGTGGCCGCTTTCTTGCGTGAGACCGTGTACTGGTCATAACGCTGCACCTTGGTGAACCAGGCAATGATGTCGGCGTCAACGCTGGGTTTGAGGTCGCTGACCTTGCCAGGCTCGGCGTTAAGCCCCTTGATCTGTAGCGCCGCCTCCACATTGCGCAGCGTGACCGGTAGCACCGCAATGCCATCGGGTTCGGCAAATCGCTCCACGATGCCAAACGGTGCTGCGGCAAACTTGGCCAGCGGCGGCATCGCTCCGGTGGCCACCTTCAATGGAAAGCTGTCCGCATTGCGCGGCACCCGACCCGATACATCCTTGAAGTCTTTGGGCAACTCCAGCGTGAACTTTGTCAACTCCGGCAGAATCAGCTTGAACGACACGCTGTTGACTTGGCTGTCGTCGTCTTCCTTGTCAAACGCGGGCTTGTAACTGTCCTTGTCGGACTTCAAACTTATGCCCTGTGCCAGCGCGAGGGGCACCGGGGCATTGAAGTTCAGCCGCATCGGCCGGATCGGCAGACAGTCGGATTGGGCATTCTCGCGCTCGCAGTTGAAGCTGGCCTCGAACGGTTCACGCACCGTGAAGTCAAAGCGCTTCTGCATCGAGTTGCTCACACCGTTGTTGGCGCCACTGCTGCCGCCCGGGGTGGCTACGCCTTTGTCGTAGACCAGCTGAACCTTGGCCGCGGGTGTCAGTCGTCGATTGCAGGCCAGCGTGACGACGCTCAGTGCTGACTTCTGGGCGGCCTGCTGCAGGTTGTGCGCCTTGAGCAGGGCGGCCCGGTCTTTCCCCTCTAACATTCGCACCGGCACGCGCTCGCCAAGCCCGTCCACTGCGCACCAGACATTGGCCTGCACGCTGGCCAGCGAAGCCGGCCCGTTGAGTTGCAGAATGAAGAATTGATCTTCATCGATGCGACTGCCGGCATGCGGTGTCACGCTCTGAACAAAGGGGCCACCGGTGCGGAAGGAATAGTTGGCGACGTTTTTCAAGTCGGCCCCCTTGGCTGACTTGAGTTCAGGGTGCGGCTGCAACGAACAAGTGACGCCGGGTGGGAGGTCGCTCTCGAACTCGAAAGTCCATTCACGCGCAGTGATCCATCGCCCGGCACCTTTGGCGGCCTGGGCGTCGCTGCAGCTCAGCGTCGCTGCAGGCGCTGCCTTGGGGTCGCCAAAGTTGACCGCGGCTTCATCAAACCTGACCAGCACCTTGCGCACCTGGGCTACTTCACCCCGGGGCGAGACGCTGGCAATCTGGAACGCCTGCGCCGCACTGGCAGACACCAATAGGCTCGCAGCAAGAAAGAATCTTTGAACGCTCATGTGGCTTTCCTTGATTGAAGGTCAAGCGTAGCCGAAATATTCAAACGGTCAAGAAACTGAACGACTTCTGCCTTGTTAGTTCGGGGTTTGGTTGACACCGATCAAGGCCACGGACGTACCCTTGCGGTCAATGAAGAAGATGGTACTTTGCCATCGGGCCGTGCAGGAAGCAGCCCAATGTTCTTTTCAGGACGTCTCAGACACCCGCGAAACTCACCCCGTCAAAGACCAGTGTCGGGGTGCGCAGCGCCGAGTAGGGAAAAGGGTCGTTGCCAACTGCTGCGAGCGTCTTCCAGAATTCGAGATGGTTCCCGGAGATATTCATCTCGCCCACCGGCTCTTCGAGCTTGCCGGCGCGGATGCGAAAGCCTTGCACACCGAGAGAGAAGTCGCCGGTCAGGCCATTGGAGTTGCCGCCCAGAAACACGGTGACCAAGACCCCGTCTTCAATCGCGGCGACCAATGCGTCGCGACTCTTGTCGCCCAGGGTCCAGCGCAGATTCGACGCGCTGGCCGAGGTCGGTGCGACGCCAAGTTTGCGGCCGTAGTAACTGTCGATGTAGTAGCTCTTCAGCACCCCCGCCTCTAACACCGGACGCACTTTGGCGGCCATGCCCTCGCTGTCCCACAGACGCGATCCAAAGCCCCTCGGCACAAACGGGTCGTCGATGATGGTCATCCTGTTGCCAAAGACCTGCTGTCCAAGCTTGCCTTCGAGGAAGGAGCGTTGCTGTTGCAGCGAGGCGCCGGAAAGCGGTCCCATCAGGAAACCAAGCATTCGACCGGCAGCGCGGTTGTCGACGACCATCGTCATCGCTGCTGACGGGCCTTTTTTTGCGCCGAGTCGGGCAATGGTGCGTTCGGCCGCCTCGCGACCGATGACACCACCCGAGGGGATTGCGCTGAAGTGCCGTGCGCCGGCATAGGCATAGTCCTCGGGGCGGCGCCCGTCCTGATCGCGCGCGCTGACGCTGGCGGACACAAAGAAGGTCGTGTCGCGGCTCCGCCCGGAGAAACCATTGGAGTTGACCAGGCAGTGTTCGGTGAGTGTGTCGTTGACCGATGCCGTGACCGACAGGATCGCCTCCCTGCCTTTGACGGCACGCGCTGCGGCTTCGGCTTCGCTGGCGATTTGACGACGGATGTCTGAGCTGACCCGCTTGTAGTTTGGGTCTTCGAGATTCAAATCGGTGCTCGACTGCCCCTGGTACAGCGCTGGATCGGGCAGGCTCCGATAGGGATCCTTGGCCAGGCTCTTCGCGAGTTCCACCGCGTCACCGATGAAGGTTTTCAGTGCATCACGGCGCAGATCGCTGGTCGACACAACCGCGTAGCGCCCGTCAACGAAGACGGCTAGCTGCACATGGCGCTTGGTAGACTCTTCGACCTTCTCCGGCTTGCCTTCGCGCCACTGAAAGTTGACGGTGCGAATCCGGTACGCCCCAGCCGAGGCCTCTGTCGCGCCTTTGTGCCTTGCCATCTCTACGCAGCTGTGGGCTATCGCGAGCATGTCTTCATTGGTCTTTGTCATCGAGCGCATGGAGTCCTCCGCTTAGCCCTGCTTCGTTTGCTTGCGGCCGCCAACGGTGATCGAGGCAACGCGCACCGTCGGCATGCCCTGCGAGACCGGTACCGACTGGCCTGCCTTGCCGCAGGTCCAGCCCCCTTCATCGATCGCGAGGTCGTCGCCAACCATGTCGACAAGTTCAAGCACCTTCGGTCCATTGCCGATGATGTTGACATCCTTGATTGGCGTCGTCAGCTTGCCGTCCTCGATCAGGAATCCATTCTTGACGAAGAACGTGAAGTCGCCGGCGCCGATGTTGACCTGTCCGTTGGAGAAGTGATCGCAGTAAATGCCCTTCTTCACCGACGCGATGATCTCGTCGCGCTGGTGCGGACCCGGCAGCATGTAGGTCGAGCGCATTCGCGGCAGTGGCGCGAACTCATAGCCTTGACGCCGGCCGTTGCCGGTCGGCTTCACGCCGTAGTGCTTGGCCGAGATCGCATCGTGCAGATAGGTCGAAAGGATGCCGCCTTCGACCAGCATGGTCTTGCCCACGGCGTTGCCCTCATCGTCGACATTGAGTGACCCGCGCGCGGCTGGCAGCGTTCCATCGTCGACGATATTGACAAAGCTCTTGGCGATCGGCTTGCCGATCTTGTCCGAGTAGATCGAGACGTTCTTGCGGTTGAAGTCGGCCTCCATGCCGTGGCCGATGGCCTCATGCAGCAGGATGCCGGACGAGCCAGCGCCCAGCACCACCGGCATCTCGCCCGCCGGCGGCTGCACGGCATCGAACAGAATCATCGTCTTATTGATGCCGTCGCTGACGAGCTTGTCCAGGCGCGCCGGGGTATAGAAGTCGATGTCGCAGCGCCCCGCCACGTTGACCATATTGCTTTCCTTGCGGCCGTTCTGCGCGGCAACCACCGACAGGTAGACGCTGGTCATCGGCTGGGTGTCCTCGACAATGCGGCCGCGGGAGTCGGCGATCAGAATGACACCATTGCCGTCCATGAAATTGATGTTGACCTTTTGCACGCGCTTGTCGGCAGCAAAGGTCTTTTCGTTGAGTCCGTTGAGAATCGCGAGTTTGTGTGCCGGTCGAACATCGTCCCAGCTGATCTTGACCGGATAGCGATTGTCGATTGCAGTGAGGTTGAGGCGTTTGGGTCCATTCCTTGATTTGTCCTGCGCGATCGATGCCGCTGTGAGCGCCGCGCGCTTCATTGCATCGACGCTTATGTCTTCGGTAAAGCCGTAACCGGTCTGGTCGCCCTTGACGACGCGCACACCGACGCCAAGCGCAACGTTTGCGCTGGCGCGGGTCACGGCGCCGTCTTCGAGCGTCATGTTGTTGAGCACGCGGTGCTGGAAAAAGATGTCCGCGAAGTCGCCGCCACGCGAGAGTGCCGCGCCGAGGGTTTCCTTGATCAGTCGGTCGGTGACGCCAAAGCGCGAGAAGTAGCCAATGCCTGCTGCCGCTGTGGTGCCTGCAAACGCCGTTCCGAGCCCAAACAGATCAGGCACCGCCAGGGTTGCCACAGTGCTTGCGCTGGCCTCGACGAAAGTTCGCCGACGGATGCCATCTTGATTCTTCATGAAATTCTCCGACCTGGAATGATCCGGTCCAGCCCTCATTATCCAGTCAACCGGTTGCCGACCGGTCTGAAGTGCTTGCGCTAAAGTCGGGGTCAAGAACCGCATGGAAATGGGGAAACGTCGTTTTCCCTTCATCACAAGAACCTGGAGCCTGTCTTGACGACCACCACCGGAGCATTGCCCACCAGTGCGTACCAATTGCTCAGCAGCGGCTGTTACCGCGCCAGCGTGCTGACGCGCGGCCCCTGGCACCCACAGCACCAGCACGCCGGGCCGCCGATCGCGCTGGTATGCCGCGCCATTGAGCACGCTGCGGCTGGGCACGGATTGACCCACATTGCGCGCCTTACCGCCAACCTGCTGCGGCCGGTGCCCATCGGTGAACTCACGATCGATGTCAAGACAGACTATGCCGGTCGCAATGCCGGTCATTTTTCAGCGCTTCTCGTGGCCGCCGGCAAAGAAGTCGCCCGCTTCACGGCGCTGGCCCAGCGCGAGAATGACGTGCCGATTCCCGACGGTCTGCCCGGCCATCCACTGCCATTGGCAGTCAAGGGTCCGGACGAGTCGACGCCGTGCACATTTCCTTTTGCCGGCAAACACGTGGGCTATGCCGATCTGGTCGAGACCCGGATTGCGCGCGGTCGCATGTTCAAAGGCCCCAGTACCATCTGGTTTCGCTTGCGCCACCCCCTTCTGGACGACGAGTCGCCAAGTGAATACCAGCGAGTCGCAGTGGCTGCCGATTCTGGCAACGGCATCAGTGCGATTCTCGATTTTGAGAACTACAGCTTTGTCAATTCGGACCTGACCATCAATCTGTTGCGCCGGCCTCAAGGTGAATGGATCTGCCTGGATGCACGCACCCAACTCGGTCTGAGGGGCACCGGGCTTGCCGAATCAGCACTTTATGATGATCGTGGCTTCGTCGGCAGGGCCATGCAAAGCCTGTCGATAAGTCGCCGCGCGTGATTCTGCCGTACCATGTGCGTGTAATCCTCGCCAACCGGCCTTCAACCGCCACAAACCACCTGCTCCATGGACAATTCACCCTCTTACACGCCGCCCAAGATCTGGTCTGCCAACAAGGAAAGCGGTGGCCGCTTCGCCAATATCAATCGCCCGACCGCGGGAGCGACCCATGAAAAGGAACTTCCGGTGGGACGCCATCCGCTTCAGCTTTATTCGCTGGGCACGCCCAACGGAGTCAAGGTCACGGTGATGCTCGAAGAACTGCTGGCAGCCGGACACCAGGGCGCAGAGTACGACGCCTGGCTGATCCGCATCAACGAGGGCGATCAGTTCGGCAGCGGCTTCGTTGCAGTCAATCCCAACTCCAAGATTCCAGCGTTGCTGGACCGCAGCCCAGCGACGCCGATCAGGGTGTTTGAGTCGGGTGCGATCCTGATCTATCTGGCCGAGAAGTTCGGTGCCTTTCTTCCAGTGGACGGCGCTAGGCGAGCCGAGTGCCTGTCGTGGCTGTTCTGGCAGATGGGCAGCGCGCCCTTTCTGGGCGGAGGCTTCGGTCATTTCTACGCCTACGCGCCAAGCAAGATCGAATACGCGATCGATCGCTACGCGATGGAGGTCAAGCGCCAGCTCGATGTGCTTGACCGGCACCTTGCCGAGAGTCCTTATTTGGCCGGGGATGAGTTCACCATTGCCGACATGGCGGTCTGGCCCTGGTACGGAACGCTTGTCAAAGGCCAGTTGTACGAAGCCGGTGAATTCCTGCAAGTCCAGGCCTATAGCCACGTGTTGCGCTGGACCAACCAGATTGCCCAACGTCCTGCCGTGCAGCGCGGTCGGATGGTCAACCGCGCATGGGGAGAACCGCGCAGCCAACTGCACGAGCGCCATGATGCCAGCGACTTCGAAACCAGGACACAGGACAAGTTGGCCTCGCCAGTCTGACGCCAGATACGCTCAGACCTGACGCGCCCAGGGACCCAGCGTCAGTTTCTCCAGCGTGCCGAGAGACCGAGCGAATTTCGCTTCGGCCAGAATCGAATCCCTGATGAATCCGATCCGAACGGCCTTGGCGTAGGTTTCCAGAGCGACGTCGAACGGGACCCCCATGGCGAGCTGGGAAGTTCGCCCTACGGCCACGGCTGCCTTCGCCAAACCTTGTGGATATGACGATGTTTGTGCCATGTGAGTGGCCTCAGGCAAAAAGCCGAGCGCGAAATGCCAAACGATCATGTACTTGCATAGCTTGCATAGCTTGCATGCGCGCCTCAAGATCGTGAATGTCTGCGGCCTGGGCCAGGTAGGCATCGTCAAGTTCCTTCTGAGACTTGAGATGTGGGGTTAGAGCTTTGATGAGCTGCATGAACTTGGACATGGTGAGTCCTTTCAATGTTGATGAGCATCAAATATAAGGGTTAACCCTAGTTATTGCAAGGGTTGAGCACTCTAATTTCCAGACTTGGAGTCGGAACGCGTTAATGCACGAGGCAGGGGCTTGGGTCAAGAAAAGTCAGCAGCGCAGCGCACCACTGGCTGCCGTCAGTACTGGTACA
>CAIVLG010000165.1 GCA_903906695.1 uncultured beta proteobacterium
AGCGCTGTCATCACCATGATCATTGCCTCGGCCTATCTGATGAACTACGCGTTTGCCACCGAGGGTATCCCGAACCAACTGGCGCTGTGGGTCAACGACATGCAGCTGGGTCCGCTGCAATTTCTGCTGCTGGTGAACGGTGTCTTTCTGGTGTTGGGCTGCTTTATCGACGTCTCGGTCATGCTGCTGGTGTTTGTGCCGATGCTGATCCCGACCGCCAAATTACTGGGCGTCGATCTGGTTCATTTCGGCGTCGTGATCGTCGTCAACATGATGATCGGTCTGGTGACGCCACCTTTTGGCATGCTGCTGTTTGTGACGAATGCACTGACCGGGATCCCGCTGCGCGACATGGTGGTCGAAGGTCTGCCCTTCACCGCGCTGTTGATCGTGGCGCTGCTGCTGATGACGCTGTTTCCTCAGATTGTGCTGTGGCTGCCGCAAACCATGGGCTACGTGACGCACTGAGCGCATCGCTGTTTTTGCCGTAAAGTACTTGCTCATGTCCGCCGGGCGTGAGCAGGATCGATATTCAAGGGAGAGTTTCAACATGCAAATGGGCAAGCCCATCACGCTGCACGGCAAGCCAGTCGCTGACGGCAAATTTCCTATCATCTGCACGCCGCTGATCGGCCGCACGCGTGACGAAATATTGTCCGAACTGAAAGTCGTGCTGGCCAAGCAACCGGACATTCTTGAGTGGCGCGTTGATTTCTTTGAGGGCATCGCCGATACCGCTGAAGTGATCGCCCTGGCCGCCAGCATCAAGCAGTCGGCGGGCGACATCCCGCTGCTCTTTACGCGCCGCTCGATCCGCGAAGGGGGTGAAAAAATCACCATTTCAGAGGACGATGTGGTTGCACTCTATGGCGCGGTCTGCGAGAGCCGCAACATTGACGTCATCGATTTCGAGATGAGCAATGACGCTACGCATATCGCCAAGGTGCGCGCCGCCTCCAAAGCCAATGACGTCAAGCTGATCCTGTCGTTTCACAATTTTTCGTTTACGCCCGGACTGGAAACGCTCAATCAACGCTTTCTGCAGGCCGATCAACTCGGCGCCGACATCGCCAAAGTGTCGGTCATGCCGCGCAATCTGGAAGACGTTCTGACCCTGCTCGGCGCCACCTTGAGCGCGAGCCAGAAGCTCAGAATCCCGCTGATCAGCATGTCCATGGGTCCCTATGGCTCATTGACACGGCTGTTTGGCTGGACCTTCGGCTCGGCGCTGACCTTTGCCGTTGGCGCCAGCAGTTCGGCGCCGGGACAGGTGCCGATCGAAGACCTGAATACGGTGCTTGGTATCTTGCAGAAATCGATCGCAGGCAAGTAGCGCCCTGCTTGCCCGGAGTAAACTTTGCCTGCTGACACCATTTGCGGAGGTTCCGATATGAATGCCATCCTTTCCCCTTTGGTTTCTGAGTTCGAGACGGAAGACCAGGAAAAGAAATACACCGCTTGGCTCAAAGCCAAGTTGCACGCCAGCCTGGACGACGCACGCCCCGGCGTGCCGCATGACCAAGTGATGGCAGAAATGGAAGCGATCATCTTGGCCGCGGAAGAACGGCACCGGCTGCAAGCGTGATGTTGCCGATTATTTGGTGTGCCAGTGCGCGTTGAGCAGTCACGGAACTTGCGCGAGATCGTGGCGCATCCCAATTAAATTGTTTACTACCGGGTCACAGCCACGAGCATTGAGTTGATGAACGTCATACACACGCGACGCGAATTTCCACCGCTGCAATGTGCGGTTTGCGCCCTGCCCGTGCGGCATGAACTACCCCATGGCCAGCCAGAACACCACCAACCTCCTGCAAGAGCTGCAGATCCTCAACGCCCCGCAACTGCGTCGCCTGTTGGTCGAGCATCTGACCAAACAAAACTACATTGGTGAGCGTAGCGCGGTGCGTTGTGCGTTGGCTTCGATGCACCCGGCATCGATCAGAAAACCAAGGCGCTCGCTGAAGAATCGGTCGCCGATCAGATTGGGTGCGTCGCAGCGCCCCATCGCGGTGCCGACCACTGCCCCCGGCGCTTGCCAGTCCGCTGTGCAGGCGGCCAACAGCAAGGGGTCGTAATAATCGAGGGGCACCCCCACCACTCGCCCCTGCTCCAGGCGCCGTAGCGGACCGCAGCTGTCGCGAATGCGCGCAAATTCCTGCGCCAGCGACAGTCGCTCAGCAACACTCAAGGGCCGACGCGTGGCGTAAAGCGACGCAATTTGAGCTGGCGAGTGCATGGCCACAAAAGGACGCCCGTCGATCTCTGGTACCCGAACGCTGAGCAGCGACTCGGGCCGCCCTGCTAGCCGGTCACAGGCCATCGCCACAAAGATCACATCGCCGACGTTGTTTCCGCCCCAGACGATCACCGCCTCTGGTTGTTCCAGGTCCAGACGAGCGACGAGCGCACGCCACGGCGAACAGAGCGCCTCGGCGTCGAGCGGACCATGGGCCAATTCGCCAGAAAACCCGAATACCGCTCCCGGCATACTGAACGAGGCGCCCGCCGCTCGCACGCAGCCCGCAGCGCTGTCCACCAGCACCAGATGAATACTATTGCCCGGTGCAGGCGGCGCTGCCAAAGTCATCTTCGTGAGCTACTTCTTGGCCTTGG
>CAIVLG010000166.1 GCA_903906695.1 uncultured beta proteobacterium
ATTTCCTGGTGACTCAAGTCTTCCAACTTTATCGCGTGCAACTGGGTGAGTTTGCAAAGCAACTCTTGGTGGTCATTGCCCTGTCCATACTCGGCGCTGGGACAGCACAGGCAAACAATTCATTGACGGTCACAACGCTAACCTCATCGGCCAATCCTGCGGTATTCGGTCAAATAGTGACATTCACCGCCACCGTAGCACCTGAGGGGGCAGGTACGCCAACAGGGTCGGTGACTTTCTTTGACGGCGCCACTTCCCTCAGCGTGGTCCCTCTTGCGGTCGGTGCGGTGGCTACCTACACTACCACCTCTCTCGCATTGGGCAGCCATACGATCACCGCAAGCTATAACGGCGACGGCAACTTCAATAGCAGCACTGGTCTCCTCACAGGCAACCCGCAGAGCATCATTCAGGCAAATTCGTTTACGGCACTCACCTCTTCGGCCAATCCGGCGGTATTCGGCCAGTCGGTCACCCTTACCGCGACCGTGGCCGGTGTGGCACCCGGGGCAGGCACGCCATCAGGCACGGTGACTTTTGAGGACGGCGGCAGCTCAATTGGCACAGCCAGTCTTGTAAACGGCTTGGCAACCCTGACGACATCGTCTCTGGCAGTTGGTAACCACGCCCTGACCGCGAGCTATGCAGGAGACAGCAACTTCAATAACAGCACCGGCGCTCTGACCGGCAATCCACAGAGCATTGTCAAAGCCAATCAGACAATCACTTTCACCTCGACTGCGCCTTCCGCAGCGGTTGTGAGTGGCTCGACCTACTCGGTGACGGGCACAGGCGGCGCTTCGGGTAACGCAGTCACCTTCACCATTGATGGAACGGCTTCAGCGGTTTGTTCAATCAGCGGCTCATCGGTTTCTTTCATTGGCGCTGGAAGCTGCGTCATTGACGCCAACCAGCAAGGCGACAACAACTACAACGCCGCGTCACAAGCACAGCAGAGCTTCACCGTAGGCAAAGGCACCCAGGCCACGCTAACCGTCAGCGCGACCCCGTCGAGCATCAGCTACAACGCCACCTCGGCCCTCAGCACGAGCGGTGGCTCTGGGTCAGGCGCAGTGAATTATTCTGTGACTGCGGGTCAAGCCAACTGTTCCGTCACGGGCTCCACGTTGACGGGCACCAACGTCGGTGACTGTACGGTGACGGCCACCAAATTGGCGGACAACAACTACAACACTGCCACCGCCGCAGTGAACCTAAGCGTTACACCCATCCTCAGCGTGAGTGGCCCCAATCCGATGGGCAGTGGCACCATCACCGCCACGGTCAGCACCAGCCCCAGTGGCTGCGGCTTCACCCAGAGTCAGTTCACCACCGTGCCGCCCACCGCTGCGGCGACCGCGCCCGCCGGTGTCAGATTCGTTTATGGTCTTACGGGGATGACCATTGCCGGTGCGTGTGGCAATGGCTCGACAGCGAGCTTTACCCTCCAGTACCCCAATGCTTTACCCGCCAACGCCCAGCTCTGGAAGTACGGCAAAACCGCAGCCAACACCACTGACCACTGGTATCAATTGAGCGCTGCCAACAACGTGATCATCTCGGGCAATACAGTGAGCTACTCCGTGACCGACGGCGGCTTGGGTGATGATGACTACACGGTCAATGGCAGCATTGTTGATCCGGTTGGACTTGGCGTTCCGTACGGCGCCGCAGTCATCCCGACGCTTTCAGAATGGAGCATGATGATGCTTTCAGCACTGCTGGCGTTGGGTACGTTCATTGTCATGCGACGTAGGCAGTTGTAATCCAAACCGCCTCGCCCTGCAATGCACACTTCGGTGGGCATTCTCTTTATGCACTCGGCACAAGGCTGGCCATTGCGGAGGATGACTCACCGGCAAGTTGGGGCTCAAATTGAACTTCCGCTAAGCAGCCCGTGGTGGCTGGGCGGCAACGCTGCGGTGCGGCCTGCCGTCTGTCGCCGCACAACGAACTTGTCACATCATCCCGCAACGCAACCCGTAGAGATTGGGGTGTGGGTTACCGCCGATTTCTGGGCATTTGACAGTATGAGGCGGGGATCCACACCTCAATCCCTGCCACTGGGGATCAGCTCAGATCTTTGGTCGCCACAACGATCTGAAAGTTACCGAAGAAGACGGTGCGACGTTCGCAAGTAAAGCCACCCATGGCTTCGAGTTGCTTGAGCGGGTCATGCGTATCCCACAGCGCCAGGCCGAGCGGCTCAAAGACTTTGAAATAGGTCCAGCTCAGCGCCCGCAGCACCCACAGTTCAGGGCGATGGAATTCGGCCAGATACAGTTTCCCGCCCGGCGCAAGAACGCGGGTGGCTTCTTTCAAAGCCTGGCCCTTGAGATGGTGCGGGAGTTCGTGCAGCAAAAAGAAGATCACGTTGGCATCGACCGAACCATCCGCCTGCTTCATGGCGATGGCATTTTCTTCGAGAAACTCTATCTTGCCGGCGTGCGCCAGCAATTTTCCCTGCGCGTGATCAAGTTCATTCTTGATGATGTCGGCAATCAGTACTCGACGAGCGCCCGAGTCAAAGGCAGCGCTGACAACACGCGGGATCACATTACCAAAGGCGCAGGAAGTGATCAACACTTTCTTGCCGCGCAAATTCATATGGTGCAAGCCGCTGACAATCGCCGACACCAGCCTGTCATACTGAAACAACAAAATCGCTGCGATGATCGGTTGAAAATCGATCATCCGGATCAGCCGCAAGTTCGAGTAAATGGGGTAGACATGCGCCGCTTCATCGGGCGAACCCGGCATCACGCCGCGCATGAGCAGTGCACCACGCGTCACGGTGAAAAAGAAAAGTGCGGTAGCGGCAAGTACAAAAAACAACGACGCAGCGGTATACAGAAGCCAGGCAGGCATAGTTTTCCTTTGGGATTCACATGGGCACGAAATTCTCAGCGCGCCCGCCTACTGCCGAGCACCACCTGGGACCTATTATCCACCAGACCATTCAGGCCACCCAGTGGCGATTCTTGATCTAAGACAATATTTCAATCTGTTGACACCTGTATGTCAGACTGGCCCCCAAGATAACCGCGCAGGGCTTGTGGCACGGTGATCGAACCATCCGCATTCTGGTAATTCTCCAGCACCGCCACCAGCGTGCGCCCGACCGCCAGACCGGAGCCGTTGAGGGTGTGAACCAGTTCATTCTTGCCCTGTGCATTCTTGAAGCGGGCTTGCAGGCGGCGCGCTTGAAACGCCTCACAGTTGGAAACCGAGCTGATTTCGCGAAAGGTTTCTTGCGCTGGCAGCCAGACCTCCAGATCGTAGGTCTTGCTGGCGCCAAAGCCCATGTCACCGGTGCACAAAGCCATTACCCGATACGGCAGGCCGAGCTTCTGCAGTATCGCTTCGGCGTGACCGGTCATCTCTTCCAGCGCCTCGTAGCTGCGCTGGGGATGGACGATCTGCACCATTTCGACCTTGTCAAACTGGTGTTGTCGAATCAGGCCGCGCGTGTCGCGCCCGGCACTACCGGCCTCGGATCGAAAGCACGGCGTGTGTGCCGTCAACTTCATCGGCAGACTGGCCTCGGCAAGCACCTCGTCGCGCACAAAATTGGTCAGCGGAACCTCGCTGGTCGGAATCAGGTACAGGGCTGTGTTGTCGACGAGCTCTTCGCCCTCCTGTCCGCCCTTCTTGGCTGCAAAAAGATCCGCCTCGAACTTGGGCAATTGGCCGGTTCCGCGCAAACTCTCTGCGTTCACGATGTAGGGCGTATAGCACTCGGTATAGCCATGCTGCTGGGTCTGCACATCCAGCATGAATTGCGCTATCGCCCGGTGCAGGCGCGCAACCGGACCCTTCATGACCGCGAAGCGCGCGCCCGAGAGCTTGACGCCGAGCTCAAAATCCAGCCCCAGTGGCGCACCCAGATCGACATGATCCTTCACCGCAAAGTCGAACGTTTTGGGCGTACCCCAACTTCGCACCACCACATTGCCATGCTCGTCGGAGCCCACCGGTACGCTCTCATGCGGCAAATTGGGCACCGCCAGCAGCAAACTTTGCAGTTCGTCCTGAATCAGCTCCAGACGAGTGGCAGACGCGTCCAGTTCGGCCTTCAAGCCCGACACCTCAACCATCAAGAGTTCCGACTCCGCCTGCCCGGCAGCGCCTTTGGCCTTGAGCTGCCCGATCTGTTTGCTCAGGGTATTGCGTCGGCCCTGAAGTTCTTCCGTGCGCACTTGAATCGTCTTGCGTTCGCTCTCCAGCGCCTTGAAGCGGCCCACATCGAGAAAGGTTTGCGGCGACTTGCGGGTCTCAAGCCGCGCTATGGCTGACTCAAGGTCTTTTCGAAGGAGGGTAATGTCTAGCATGATGAGATTGTAATTTTTGAAATGAGGGGCAAAAAGTAATTGCGGCTTTGGTTGTCATTGCGGACCTGATCCGCAATCCAGCGGTGACATGGCTCTGGATCCCGGATCAGGTCCGGGATGACAGCTGCCGGGCCCGGGATGACGACCAGCAGACAGCGTGGCTGGGTCAACATTGGCACCGCAAAGTATCAGGCAAACGGTTTCATCGGTGCCGGGCTGGTAGACGCCACTTTGCAAGGCTGCCAGACCCAGCGCCGCAGCCGGCTCGACAGCCAGCTTGAGCTCGGTCCAGAGCCACAACTGCGCCGCCCGAATCGACTCGTCGCTGAGAAGCAGCGCGTCATTCACATGGCGCTGACTCAGCGCCCAGGCGATGGTGCCGATGCGTTTGGCGCCCAGCGAGTCGGCTGCGATGCCACTGACCGCCACATCAACGGGTCGTCCCGCCTGGCGTGCCTGAAACAGGGTCGGCGCCAGGGCCGGCTCCAACGCCACGATGCGGCTGCGATTTTCAAACCAGGCGGCCATGCCGGCGATCAGTCCACCACCACCGACGCTGACCAGCACACTGTCAGGCAAGCCAGCCTCGACTTCGATTTCGGCCGCCAGAGTTGCAGCACCGGCAACCACTTCCACCTGGTCGTAGGCATGCATCAGCAAGGCGCCCGTGGCGCGCTGACGCGCCAGGCAAGCTTGCTGCGCCTCGGAGTATGCGGCGCCGGTGACGATTACCGTGGCGCCCAGTTCACGCAGTCGTTCACGCTTGGCCTGGCTCGCCAGCAGCGGCACAAACACCTCGCACAATACCTCCAATGAGCGCGCCGCCGCCGCGGCGGCAATGCCGGCATTGCCACCGGAGGCGATGATCACGCCGCTGGCTGGAATCTTGTTGGCAAGCATGCGATTGAGCATGCCGCGCGCCTTGAAACTGCCGCCCACCTGCAAGTGCTCAAACTTGA
Organism: uncultured beta proteobacterium; assembly: GCA_903906695.1. Classification (GTDB taxonomy): domain Bacteria; phylum Pseudomonadota; class Gammaproteobacteria; order Burkholderiales; family Burkholderiaceae_C; genus Rhodoferax. Next base: position 5,291 of record CAIVLG010000166.1, read on the forward strand.
GCCAAACCTCGCGGCAGTTCAAACCGAGTGCCATACCAGGCAGTTTGAAGAGCGGTGTTTTGCGCAGGAAATTGCTGTGCCCGCCGCCAAGCCGGCGCAATGCGTTGTCGATGTCCGAGCGATCCACACCTGGGCTATTCATGAGGATCGAGCTTCAGCCCCTTGGGCAAGGGAAACTTGACGGTTTCCTCAATGCCCTTCATTTTGCGCACCGAGACTGCACCCAAGGCCTTGATGCGATCCACCACCTGATTCACCAGAATCTCGGGCGCCGAAGCGCCGGCTGTCAAACCGACTCTCTGACGTCCATCGAACCACAAGGCGTCAATTTCTTCGGCGCTGTCGACCATGTGACTTGGTGTGCCGAGCTTGCGCGCCAGTTCGGCCAGCCGATTGCTGTTGGAACTGGTCGGGCTTCCGACCACAATCACCACGTCGACCTGCGGGCTCATGATTTTCACGGCGTCCTGCCGGTTTTGCGTGGCATAGCAAATGTCCTGCTGCTTGGGCTCGCGCACCTTGGGAAAACGGGCTTTGACGGCAGCCGCAATTCCAGCCGCATCATCGACGCTGAGCGTGGTTTGGGTCACCAGTGCCAGCCGATCAGTCTGCGCCGGCTGCACCTGCGCCACATCGGCAATGTCTTCGACCAGATGAATGCCATCCTCCAGTTGCCCCATGGTGCCTTCCACTTCGGGGTGCCCCTTGTGGCCGATCATGATGAATTCAAAGCCTTCGCGGCGCAGCTTGGCAACCTCGACATGCACCTTGGTCACCAAGGGACAGGTGGCATCAAAGATTCTGAATCCGCGCGCCATAGCCTCGGCCTGGACCGCACGGCTGACACCGTGCGCCGAGAAGATCAGTGTGGCGCCGGCCGGCACATCCGACAGTTCATCGATAAAAATGGCGCCTTTCGCTTTGAGGTCGTTCACCACATAGGTGTTGTGCACGATTTCATGACGCACGTAGATCGGCGCACCAAATTTCTGCAAGGCACGCTCAACAATTTCAATGGCACGATCAACCCCGGCACAAAAACCGCGCGGCTCCGCTAATAGAATTTCGACGCTCACAGAATGCCGATCACGTGCACTTCGAACGTCACCGGCTGACCCGCCAGTGGATGGTTGAAGTCGAACAGCACCGCCTCACCACTGGCATCGTTTCTGAACTGTCGCACCGACCCGGCGAAACGGCCTTGGCCATCCGGCGTCGGGAACTGCACCACGTCGTTGATTTCATACTGCTGATCGACATCACCCATGTCACTCAGTGCCCGAACTGTCAGCCATTGCAGCTTGTCCGGATGGCGCTCGCCAAAGGCGGCCCCCGCCGCGAGCTCGAACGTGGCGCGGCTGCCCTCAGGCAAGCCCAGCAGGCGTGCCTCCAGGGCGGGCGAAAGCTCGCCGGTGCCCAAGGTCAGCGTGGCGGGCTTGTCGGCAAAGGTATTGATCAGGTCACCATTCGCACCGGCCATTCGGTAATGCAATGTCAGGAACGAACCCGGTTGAACACAAGGGGGAGAAGCGGTCATTCAGAAGTCCCGGATAAACTGGCCTCATTGTAAAAGCCCGACCGATGCCGCTCAAAGATATTCCCCTTGATGCACAGCCACGTGAAAAGCTGCTGGCGCGCGGTGCCGACGCATTGAGCGATGCCGAACTGCTTGCGATTCTGCTGCGCACCGGCATCAAGGGCAAGGGCGTGCTGCAGATGGCGCAGGAAATGCTGGCGCTCAGGTCTAGAACAAAGGACAGCGATGGCTTCGACGGCATTGCCGGGTTGCTGCACGCCTCGGCCTCGGATCTGAAACAAATCAAGGGATTGGGTCCGGCCAAATGCACCGAACTGCTGGCCGTGCTGGAACTGGCGCGCCGTGCCATGGCCCAGCAACTCAGGCAACGCACCGTCTTTGCCACGCCGGACGCCGTCAAGCATTACCTGCAACTGCGCCTCGCGGCCAAGAGCCATGAGGTCTTTGCGGTGCTGTTTCTGGACGTACAAAACCGTCTGCTGGCGATGGAAGAATTGTTTCGCGGCACTCTGACCCAAACCAGCGTGTATCCACGCGAAGTCGTTTTGCGCGCGCTGCACCATCAGTCAGCTGCCGTGGTGCTGGCCCACAACCACCCGAGCGGCACAGTGCAACCTTCGCGCGCCGACGAGGCTTTGACACAGACCCTGAAAGCCGCGCTGGCGCTGATCGACGTGCGCGTGCTTGACCACGTCATCGTGGCACCCGGTGAAGCGCTGTCGATGGCCGAGCGGGGTTTGCTGTGAGCGCCAAGCCGGTCAAAGTCAGCAGCCTCGCACAGCTAAATCTGGTCAAACGCGAGATCGAGGCGCTGGCGCTGCAGCGGGCGCAACAAGTGGCAGAGGCCGCGCGGGCCCGACAGCGGGTAGCGAGCGAGGCCAACCTGTTCAAACAGGCAGCCGGCGCGGTGAAGCCCCTGCCCGACAAGAACCGCCATTTCTTGAAGAAAGAGCCGACCGCCCTGCCCGCGATGCAGTACCAGCGTGACGAGAAAGCCGTCCTGAAGGAGTCCATCAGCGATGAATTTGACATCGGCACCCTGCTCGACGCCGACGATCTGCTGAGTTTTCGTCGCCCCGGTATTGGCACCGACATCACACGCAAACTGCGTCGCGGCGACTGGAGCGTTCAGCGCCAGATTGATCTGCATGGCTTGCGCCGCGACGAGGCGCGGGAGCATCTGAGTTTTTTCATCCGCGAAGCCCATCAACAAGGTATCCGCTGCGTGCGCGTCGTGCACGGCAAAGGCCTGGGCTCGCCGGGCAAGGCCCCGGTGCTCAAGAGCCGCGTCCACAGCTGGCTGGCGCAAAAGAACGAAGTGCTGGCTTTTGTGCAGGCCAAGCCGGCTGACGGCGGTTCCGGTGCGCTGCTGGTGTTGCTGATACCAGTAAAAGCCTAAAACTGCGCTAAACGGCAGTGCCGGGGACGAAGTGCCTGGCGTTCAAAGTCCCGCGCCAATCGCCGTCAAACACCAGATGCCTTTGAAGACGATTTCGGGCATTGTGCATGTCAGGGCGCGATAACGCTCAAACCCTCAAAGTAGTGACGAAAGAAACCGGCATCGGTACTCAGCAGCGCGTCGGCTTGCTTGATGGCGTGGGCGCCAATCAGAAAGTCAGGCGCGGTGCGTTCGCGTGGCCCCTTGCTACGTGCATAGCCGCGCATGATTCGAGCAGCTTCCAACGCTGCTTCCATTGACATTGGGTCGTGGTCTATCTGGCACGCAGCCAGGAATTCGAGCAAGTCCTGTTCGGTGGCAAAGTAGCGCCCCAACTCGGCCACCACCACCGCACAGACGCACAGACTGCCATGTGCCAGGGCCGCCTCCATGGCGGCCTGTGCTTCGGTAGCGCCGCTCGCACCCTTCACGATGTCAAACAGCACGCTCGAATCGACGGCGGTCTTCATGTGGGTTTGGTCGTATCAGCTTGCCATGGCACGGGGCGACCTCTAAGCTCTGCCAACGCTTGCTCGGTTGACAGGCCATCGTCGATCGCGCAACCAAGCCAGCGGCTTAAGTCAAGCTGAACCTTCTTTTCAATCAACAGCCGGCCATTCTCGATGCGCATCTGAAGCCGCGCGCCCGGCTTGAGGCCTAGCGCGTCACGCGCCTCTTTGGGAATCACAATCTGACCCCGTTCAGCCAAAGTGACGTCTATCGTTTGCATTGCATACCTCGTGGAGTTGATGTTCAAAGTATGCCTTACAAAATACGAAACTTCAAGTACGCAATATGATTCAAGACTTTCGCCCGATTTGCCCCTCTCACTGCGCCGCCCGGCGCAAAGTATCGACCACGGGACGGCGCAACACTTCGCGCAGACCCCACCAGCCGGCCAGCAGTGCCAGCAAAGCTCCGGACAAGGCACCCCATGGCAACACCCACAGCGATACGCTCCAGTCGAATTCAAAGACGTAGCGGGCCAACGCCCAACCCACCACCGTTGCCACCACCGATGCCAGAAAACCAGCCAGCAATCCGACGCCGATCAGCTCGGCGCGCTGCACCTGGCGCAGCAGGCTGCTCTGGGCGCCGATGGCGCGCATGATGGCAAACTCCCGGGCACGCTCCTCACGCGTGGCGCTGACGGCGGCAAACAAGACCACCAGTCCGGCCACCAGTGCAAAGGCGAACAGGAACTCGACCGCGCCAATCACCTGGTCCAGCACATGCTGCACCTGCGCAATGGTGGCGCTCATGTCGATGCTCGTGATGTTGGGGAAGCTGCGCACCAGTGCATTGTCAAATTTGGCATCAGCCGGTGCCCTGAATGCCGTCATGTAGGTGGCAGGCACATTGGGCAAATTATCGACCGGGTACATGGCAAAAAAATTGGCCCGCATCGAGCCCCAGTCGACCTTGCGCAGCGAGGTGATCTTCGACACCGTCTGCATGCCGCCCACATCAAAGCTGAGCTCATCGCCGAGCTTCAGGGCAAGCGTTTTGGCCAGTCCTTCTTCGACGCTGATGGCACCCTGCTCGTCGGGCGTCCAGCGGCCCGCCACCAGCTTGTTCTGCGAAGGCTGGCTGGCGCTGTGCGAGAGGTTGAACTCGCGCTCCACCAGCCGCTTGGCACGCTCGTCGGCATAGTCATCGGGCGTCACCGCTTTGCCATTGATCGCAGTCAAACGCCCGCGAATCATCGGATACCAGTCGAACTTGTTGACTCCAGCTGCGCGCAGCGCCAGCTTGAAGGCATCGCCCTGCTCCGGCATGACATTGATGACAAAGCGGTTTGGCGCATCGGCCGGACTTGCTCTGCGCCAGTTGTTGATGAGGTCGGTACGCAGCAAGACCAGCAGCACCAGCGCCAACAAACCGACCGCGAGTGCGCTGATCTGAAGAACGGCAAAGGCCGGACGCGCCGAGAGCTGCCTTGTGGCCAGCATCAGCCAGCGCGGCGCGCTGCTCTCGTTGACGACGCGGCGCAGCAGCTTCACGGCAAGCCAGCTCAGGCCGGCAAATACCAGCGCTGCGAGAGCAAAGCCTCCGACCGCTATCAGGCCCAGCGTCAGGTCGCTGCTGGCCGCCAGCAGCAGCGCCGCGAAGCCGGCGATGCCCAGCAGCAGCACGCCCATCGACGCCGGCTTGAGATTGCCGACATCTCGCCGGATCACACGCAGCGCCGGCACCTGGGCCAATTGCAGGATCGGCGGCAGTCCAAACGCGAACAGCAAGGTCAAACCCACTCCCATGCCAAAAACCAGCGGCCACAGACCGGGCGCCGGCAGCGCGGCATCGACCAGGCCGGCCAATAACACGACAAAACCATAATGCAGCGCGTAACCGCAAGCAAGACCCAAGGCACTGGCAAGCAGACCAATCAGTCCGAATTCGAAGACGTAGGCCGCGGCGATGCGGCGCTGACTCAAACCCAGCACCCGCAACATGGCGCAGTCGTCCAGATGAGCGTTGGCAAAACCTCGCGCCGCCAGCGCCACTGCCACCGCACTGAGCAGCGCTGCGAGCAAGGCGATCAGGTTCAGAAACCTTTCTGCGCGCTCCAGCGTCTGGCCCATCTCCGGGCGCCCCCCCTCGAAGGAGTCGACCCGCACGCCGCGCAGGTGCTGCTTTTTCACCTCTTCCTGCGTCCATGACACAAACGCTGCGACCGCCTTGTCTTCACCAGCCAAAGCCAGACGGTAACTGACCCGGCTCGCAGGCTGGATCAGTTTGGTCGCTTCGACGTCCTGCAAGTTGATCATCACACGCGGCGCAAAACTCATGAAACCGGCACCCCGATCCGGTTCGCTGACAATGATTTTCGAGATCCGCAGACTGCTCTCACCAAGCAGCAAGGCATCGCCCATCTGCAAGCCCAGCGAAATTAGCAAGGGCGCTTCGATCCAGGCCTCGCCCGGCGCTGGAATGCCGCGCGTCAGCACTTCGGTCTCACTCGACTGGCTCGATACCTTCAGACTCCCGCGCAGCGGGTAACCCGGCTCGACCACTTTCAGCGCCACCAGCTTCGCCGCGCCACCCCTGGCATCGACAGACCGACCCATGGTTGGGAAGCTCAGCGTCTGCACGACCTCCAGACCCAATGATCGAGCCTTGACAGCAAACGTCGCCGGCGTCGGGTTGTCGCTGACGATCACCGCGTCGCCTCCCAGCAGTTGCCGCGCATCGCGCTGCAAACCCGCTTTGAGCCGGTCGGCAAAAAAACCGACCGCCGTCAAGGCCGCCACCGCCAGCGTGACGGCAACAATCAGCAAACGCAACTCGCCCGAGCGCAGGTCACGGGTCAAGGAGCGCCAGCCCAGGCGCCAAAAAGAAATGGTCATGGCGCTACCTTAGCGCATTTCGCGCCGGGCAGTAAATATTCGGTCGAATAAGGGACAACACGCATGGCCCACCGCTGCGCTGAGCGCTACCATAGGGATGACAAAAAGTTCCGTTCATTGAGGAGTTTTCATGACCCGGCTCACAACACGATATTTCCCCCACATCATCAACCGGCTGGTCCCACTGGCGGCCGTACTGCTGGCGGCCTGTGCCGCGCCGTCAGGTGGTCCGGATGCGCGCACCGCCACCATCCAGCGCACCGCCAACGGTGTGCCGCATATCAGCGCTCCCGACCCCGAAACCCTGGCCTACGCCATGGCCTATGCCTACGCGCAGGACAACGTTTGCATGACGGCCAACCAGCTGGTTACCGTGCGCGGTGAGCGTTCGCGCTACTTTGGCGCTGCCACGCTGGGGCTGCTGGCGCGGCGCATGCTGCCCAATGAGCAGGCCGACTTCTTTATTGCCGCCCACATGGACGACGCCGCGCTGGAACGCGCCTGGACCAGCAACGCCAGTGCCGAGTCATTGGCATTGGCACGCGGCGCGGTGGACGGCTACAACCGTTACCTGAGCGACCAGGCCGGCAAACTCCCCGTTGCCTGTAATGGCCAACCATGGGTCAAGCCTATGACCTTGGCCGAGTTCCGCCGCCAGGCTGAACTGACCGACGTGCAGGCCGCCACCGCTGCGCTGGCCGATGCCGTGCTGGGAACCCGTCCGCCGGCACCCACGGCGGCAGTTGCACCCGCTGTCAATCTTGCGGACGCTGCAGACGCCATGCGCGAGGCGGGCCTGCTTGACTCGCCACTGGGCTCCAACGCCTGGGCCTTCGGCAAGGACAGCACCGCCAACGGCCGTGGCCTGCTGCTGGGCAACCCGCACTTTCCATGGGCTGGCGTCAACCGTTTCTGGCAGGTGCACCTCACCATCCCGGGCAACCTGGACGTAATGGGGGTGAGCATGGGCAACTTTCCGTTTGTGTCGATCGGCTTCAACAGGGACGTGGCGTGGTCGAATACCGTCTCTACCGGCAAGCGTTTTACCCTGCATGAGCTGACGCTCGCAGCGGGGGACCCTACCAGCTACATGGTCGATGGGCAGCCGGTGAAGATGAGCTCGCGCAGCGTGAGCATCCAGGTGCCTGCGGCTGACGGCAGCCTTCAGCCGAAGACCACGACCGTCTGGTCGACCCGCTGGGGACCAGTGCTGGTGATTCCGCGCGCCGGTCTGAACTGGACGGCCAAAACCGCCTACGCCATCAAGGACGCCAACTTGGGCAATGTGCGGCCGACCGATTCCTGGCAGGGCTTTGCCCGTGCGCGCAATGTGCAGGAACTGCGTGATGCCATGAAGAACATTGGCACGCCGTGGGTCACGACGTTGGCGGCGGACCGGCAAGGAAACGTCCTTTTTGCCGATGTGTCGGTGGTGCCCGATGTCGATGCGGCACAACTGCAGCGCTGTGCGCCAAGCAAGCCGGCAGCCGCTTTGCTGAGCGCTGCCGGCCTGGTGGTGCTGGATGGATCAAAGAGTGACTGCGACTGGCGGCGGGACCCGGCATCGCCCGTGCCCGGCCTGATCCCCTTCGAGCGTATGCCCACGACGGTGCGCAGCGACTGGGTACACAACAGCAACGACAGTTTCATCTACTCCAACCCGCAGCAAAAGTGGTCCGGCATCTCGCCGCTGGTGGGAGACGCCCGTGTGTCGCGCCCGCGCACCCGCGCCGGCCTGACCGAGATTCCCGAACTGCTCGCGCGCGGCAAGGTCACGCCTGAAGCGGTGCAGCGCCAGCTGTTTGAAAACCACAACTTCATGGCCAGCGTCGTGCTTCCGGACCTGCTGGTCGCCTGCGCCGACGCACCTACCGCTGAGGCGCGCGACGGCTGCGCAGCCCTGCGCGGTTGGGACCGCAGCAACAACCTGGAGTCGCGCGGCGCCCACCTGTTCCGCGAGTTCTGGCGCACAGCGAACAGCGTGCCGGGCGTTCATCGCGTGGCCTTTGATCCCGCCCAACCCGCAGCAACCCCAGCCGGACTGAAGATGAACGACGCTGCCGTGGCCGGCAAGGTTTGGGATACGCTCACCGCAGCGGTCAAGGCAGTGCGCGCCGCCGGTTTTGCCCTGGACGCACCACTGGGGGCTGTGCAGCGGCCACTGATTACCGACGAAACCATCGCACTGCATGGGGGTGACGAGTTCGAGGGTGTTCTCAACAACCTGGGTAACCAGTTTGCGCCGGGCATCGGCGCCAAGGGCCTGACCATCGACTATGGCTCAAGCTATATTCAGAGCGTGACCTTCGACGAGCGCGGCCCGGTCGCACAGGCGATCCTGACCTATGGGCAGAGCACCGATCCGGCATCACCGAACGCCAATGACCAGTTGCGTCTGTTCTCGCGCAAGGAGTGGCCAGCGCTGCCCTTCCACGCCGATGACGTGGCGAAGGCTCGCGTCGGTGACGTACTGCGCCTGACGCGGCCCTGAGTGATGCCGGTGTATTGGCGGCCTGCTATCGGGCTCGCCTTTCCCGGCGGCCCGATTCAAACCACAGCCAGCGGCTTGCCAGCTGCCGATTCAGGCTGCAGTTGCAGACGCTCCAATCCGGTATAGCAAAGAAAGCGTTTGTTCATGGCGCGCCCAATGGCGCACAAGCCAAGGCGCTGCGCCACCTCATAGCCCATCTGCGTAATGCCACTGCGCGACACCACGATCGGCACGCCCATCTGGGCCGACTTGATGATCATCTCGCTGGTCAATCGACCCGTGGTGTAGAACACCTTATCCGTGCCAGACATACCTGCCGCCGCGCCGGGCCGCCCCAAGCAAGGCACGGCCCCCTCGGGGGGCAGCGAGGACACGCGAGTGCCGAGCGTGGGGGCTTCATCCTGCATCCACATCCAGCCGGCGATCGTGTCGATCGCGTTGTGCCGGCCCACGTCTTCGACGAACAGCAGCATCTCGGCGCGGCGGAACAGGGCGCAGCCGTGCACCGAACCGGCCGACTTGTAGGTGCTTTCCTGAAGACGGATGGCATTGACGATGGCGTAGAGTTGCGCTTGGCTCAAGGCGGCCGGCGGCAGCACCAAGCTGTCCACTTCGGCCATCATGTCGCCAAACACGCTACCCTGTCCGCAGCCGGTTGTCACCACACGTTTGGCGGTACGCGCTTCGATATCGACGATGCCGTGGCGCGTCTTGACGGCGGCGGCGCCAACGTCCCAGTCGACCGTGATCGAATCCACTTCTTCGACCGACTGCAACAGGCGCTGATTGCGCAAGAAACCAAGGACCAGCAGTTCGGGCTGGGCACCGAGCGTCATCAAGGTCACCAGTTCGCGCTTATCCACATACACCGTCAGCGGCCGCTCGGCCGGAATCGAGGCAATGGCAGGCGCGCCGAACTCGTTGATGGCCTCAACCTCCCGCGTCAAGGGTGCGCGGGCTTGCGTCAGGTAGGGCAACAGGCTCAGGATTTCTTTGCCGTTGGGGTGGCAGACGCAGGCGCCACCGTCGGTGCTGGCGCGGAAGCGGGCGCATATACGAAGGGCCTCGGATCGGCGCAGGCGGCGCTGGCAACCGCGGGTTTCGTGTCTTTGCCGCTGGCCTTGGCGGTCTTGTAGAAATGAGCAGCCACCTTGTCCTGCGCCTTGCACAACTGATAACCCTCGACCCTGCCAGTCCAGGCGGTCTTGGCGGCTGCCTCGGCAGCTTTGGCCTTGGCCTCATCCGAGGGCGCGGGCAGCTTGGCCATGACAGCTGCGCTGAGCAAGAGCGCACTGCCCGTGATCAAAACTGGTTTCAGATTCTTGTTCATCACGACTTCCTCAAACTTGAACCGGCTGGCCCGCCACTTCGGTCTGCGAGCGTTGCGCCGGTATCTTGCCACTCTTGATGTCATCCAGCCACAGGGCATGGTGTTCACGCGCCCAGGCCTCATCGACATAGCCGGTCTTCATGGCGTCATACGCGCCCCTGGTTCCGGCTGTTCCCATGTAAATGTGACCCAGGAACATGCACAGCATCGCCAAATTGGAGACGGCGTGCACCATGTGTGCCATCTGCATGCTGGCACGCTCGTAAACCAAACCGGGCAACAGTTTATCCATGAACAGGCCCGAAGCCACTACGATCAGACCGAGCACAAAGACGCCACCCCAATACGTGATCTTCTCCCCGGCGTTGAAGCGGCCCGACTCGATTTCGTGGCCCGACAAAATGCCACCGCCCTTGAGCAGCCAATTCACATCACCCTTGGCCGGCAGGTTGTCGCGCATGAAGGTCACGATCACGATCAGCAGCGAGACGGCAAAAACCGGCCCGGCAAAATTGTGGGCATTCTTCAACACGTAGGCCAGCCAGCCGAACAAGGTGGCGCCTATCACCGGCAACAGAAAGAACTTGCCAAAAGCGATGACCACGCCGGAGACAGCCAGCACGCAGAAGGCAATCGCATTGGCCCAGTGGGCGGAACGCTCCAGCGGCGTGAAGCGCTCGACCAGACGGCCGGTCGGCTGATCCTTGACGGGCATCGGTCCAATGCGCCAGTGAAACAGCCCAATCGCAACGATCACGATCAGCAGCAGAGCACCGCCGTAAGGGATGATGAAGCGGTTGCGCACCTCGCGCCAGGCTTCGCCGGCATTGGTCAGGCGCGAGCCCGGGTATTGCACATAGGGCTGAATCAAAATGCCGGCCTCGGGTGCCTCCGACTTGGGCAGACTGCTGATGCCGCTCACACCGGAGCCGACTTGGCGCCAAAGCGGAGCGTTGTTGCCGGGCTGCACCTTGCTGCGCTCGGCGTTGGTCTGCGTCGCGTAGCCGGGATCAGCACTGGCGTCGGGTTTGACATCAAGAATATTTTGACCCTGGATGGCACTGGCCGCGGCAAGCGCTGAGTTGCCCTGCGCCAACGCGTTGGCGCCAAGCAGCAACAGCAAGGCCATAGAAACAATTGTTTTCATCCGGTTCTCCTGCTCAATTCATGCGTTCATAGTCGTTCTGACCGCGTTGCATGCGTGACTTCACCTGCGATTCCCAACTGATGCGATCGCCCTGCTTCCAGCCGCTGGCGACAAAAGCCTTTCCGGTACCGGTGTAAGCTGCCTGGTTTTTGTGGGCCGCACCCAGCGTCTGCGGTTGCTCACCGCAGGCTGCGAGCAAGACTGCCACAGCGGCGATCGATAGAAAGCGCTTCATGATTTTGCTCCTTGCACCGCTGCAACGGCAGGCTGCCCGGCTTGCCTGGAACCGTAGGCCGTGCCCCAGCCCCAAACCTCAGCGCCCTTGCCGCGCTTGAGGACACGGTTGCGCAAGATGTCGGCCACCACGTCGCCGTCGCCGGCGATCAGCGCCTTGGTCGCACACATTTCGGCGCACACAGGCAGTTTGCCCTCGGCCAGACGGTTGCGACCGTACTTTTCAAACTCGGCCTGACTGCCATTGGCCTCAGGACCGCCAGCGCAGAAGGTGCACTTGTCCATCTTGCCACGCACACCAAAGGTGCCCTGCGAAGGAAACTGCGGCGCGCCAAACGGACAGGCATAGGCGCAGTAACCACAGCCGATGCAAACGTCCTTGTCGTGCAGCACCACGCCTTCATCGGTGCGGTAAAAACAGTTCACCGGACACACCGCCATACAGGGCGCATCGCTGCAATGCATGCAGGCTACCGAGATCGTGCGCTCACCCGGAATACCGTCGTTGAGCGTCACCACACGCCGACGATTGACACCCCAGGGAACTTCGTGTTCATTCTTGCAGGCGGTGACGCAGCCGTTGCACTCGATGCAGCGCTCGGCGTCACAAATGAATTTCATGCGTGCCATGGTTATCCCCTCTCCACGTTACAGACCGTCGTCTTGGTCTCTTGCATCATGGTCACGCTGTCGTAGCCGTAGGTGGTTGCAGTGTTGATGGCTTCACCGCGCACAATCGGCGCCGCACCGCTGGGGTAATAGGCCAGCATGTCGGCACCTTGCCAGCGACCCGAGAAGTGAAATGGCATGAAGACGGTGTCGGGTCCGACGCGCTCCGTCACCATCGCCTGCACGTTCAAGCGTGCACCGGTCGGCGTCGAGACCCAGGCACGCTCGCCATTGCGAATTCCCTTGTCGGCCGCCACCTTGGGATTGATCTCGATGAACATCTCCTGCTGCAACTCGGCCAGCCAGGGGTTGGAACGGGTTTCCTCGCCGCCGCCCTCATATTCAGTCAGGCGCCCCGAAGTCATGATGAAGGGGAACTTCTCATGCACCTTGTCGGCGATGTTCTTCTGCTGGATCGTCTTGTACAGCGTGGGCAGTCGCCAGAAGGCTTTCTTGTCGTCGTGCGTCGGGTACTTGGCCACCAGGTCGGGCCGGATGCCGTAAAGAGGTTCGCGGTGCTGCGGGATCGCATCGGGGAAATTCCAGACCACGGCGCGCGCCTTGGCGTTGCCAAAGGGGTGGCAGCCGTGCAACTTCATGACGACGCGCTGAATACCGCCCGACAGATCGGTCTTCCAGTTCTTGCCGTCGGCCAGCTTCTTCTCGGCCTCGGTGAGATCGTCCCACCAGCCGAGTTTCTTCAGCAGCACATGATCGAACTCGGGGTAGCCGGTGGTGATGTCGGCACCGAGCGAGTGCGAACCGTCCTCGGCCAGCAGGTTGACGCCATCGCGTTCCACACCGAAATTGGCGCGGAAATTACCGCCACCGTCCATCACGTGCTTGGACGTGTCATACAGATTGGGAGAGCCTGGATGCTTGAGCTCAGGCGTGCCGTAGCAGGGCCAGGGCAGACCAAAGTAGTCTCCGGTGAAGTCGTAGCCGGTCTCTTTGTCCTTGCCGCCTTTGGCCTTCAAGGTCTTGACGTCGAACAGATGCATGTTGCGCATGTGCGCTTTC
>CAIVLG010000167.1 GCA_903906695.1 uncultured beta proteobacterium
GCGGACGTATGCCACCGGCGAAGATGGCGTTGCGGTTGTAGAGCAGATGATGCGCTGTGATGGTGGCAGCCATGAACCGATCCGCCTGCTGCACGTACTGAGCAGCCTCCCGCGTTGTGATGTGCTCGAAGACGATTTTGAGCTCCGGAAAATCCCGGCGCAGGGGGATCAACTGGGTGTCGACAAAAACCGCCTCGCGGTCAAACAGATCGATCTCGGGCGATGTCACTTCGCCATGCACCAGCAAGGGCATGCCGCAGCGCTGCATCGCCTCCAGTGTCTGGTAGGTCTTGCGCAGGTCGGTGACACCGGCATCGCTGTTGGTGGTGGCTCCGGCTGGATACAGCTTGACGGCTACCAAGCCCGCATCGCGGGCGCGCTTGATCTCGTCGGCTGGCAAGCTGTCCGTCAGGTAAAGCGTCATCAAGGGCTCGAAACTCAGGCCTTGCGGCACGGCGGAAAGAATGCGATCCCGGTAGGCCAGCGCGGCGCTGACTGTCGTCACCGGTGGCCGCAGGTTGGGCATGATGATGGCGCGGCCGAACTGAGCAGCCGTGTGCGGCACGACCGTTCGCAGAGCATCGCCATCGCGCACGTGCAAGTGCCAGTCGTCGGGCCGCGTCAAGGTCAATGTTTGCGTCATGGTCGGTATTGTCCCCGTTCCTCAAGCGCCTAGGGTATGCCACGCACGCACCTGTACACCTTGAACTGAGTAGCTGTCTTGGCCACCGTATACCAGCACCGGGTCGGCCGCTGCGGTACCGGCATACCGTTGCCAACGCTGGCAAGCTTGCACCCAGTCCGTGGCAAAAGTGGCGCCGGACTTGATTTCCACCGCATGCAGCTTGCCCGCGTGTTCAAACAACAGGTCAACTTCCACACCATGGTTATCGCGCCAGAAGTAGATGTCGGCTGGCAGCCCCTGATTGAAGCGATGCTTGAGTGTCTCGCTCACTACCCACGATTCAAAAACAGCACCGCGCAGGGCATGAGTGGCCAGCGTTTGCGGGCTGTCAATGCGCAGCAGATGGCACAGCAGGCCGGAATCCAGAAAATACAGCTTGGGCATCTTGACCAGACGCTTGCCAAAATTCTGGTGGTAGGGCTGCAGCAGGTAAACCACATAACTGGCCTCCAGCACCGTCATCCAGCTGCGCGCGGTGGTGTGACTGATGCCACAGTCAGCCGCCAGCGCCGACAGGTTGAGCAACTGCCCGGTGCGCGCCGCACACATCAGCACAAAGCGCTGAAACAAGGAAAGTTTGGCAACCTCCAGCACCTGGCGCACGTCGCGTTCAATATAAGTGCTGGCGTAGGCGCTTAACCACTGAGCTGGCTGCTCAAGCTGGCGACGCTGATCAAACAACGCCGGGTAGCCCCCCTTCCACAGGGTTTGTTCCAGTGTCCCGGCGTTCATGCCGGCGGCCGTCAACTCAGGCAGCGAGAGTGGCAGCAACTGCAGCAAGCCGACCCGTCCGGCCAATGACTGGGTGATGTTGTCAAGCAGGCCAAACTGCTGCGAGCCGGTGATCACAAACTCGCCCATACGGGCGCGCTCGTCGACCACGCCCTGCAGATAGGAAAACACCTCGGGGCAACGCTGCACTTCATCGAGCACAGCGCCGCTGGGCAACATGGCAAAAAACTGTCTCGGATCGGCTACCAGGCGCTGTCGAGTTTCAGGATCCTCGAGCGAGAAGTAAGGCTTGTCAGGAAACGCCAGGCGTGCCAGCGTGGTTTTACCCGATTGGCGCGGACCGGTCAGGGCAATCACCGGAAAACCCTTGCTCATCTGGCCGAGTAACTGCGAGGCTTGACGACTTATCATTTGTACTATTTGAATTTATCACTTTCATATTGTACAGCTCACCTCGGCGCTGGGCCAACTTCCCGGCCATTGAGCGGATAGGCCGGGTCGGTGTAGCCTGGCGTGGACGGATGACCCGGTTTGACCAGGCTGTCCACCAACGCCTCATCCTCCGCGGTGAACACATAGTCCAGCGCTGGCAGGTAGTCTTGCCACTGTGCCAGTGTGCGCGGCCCGGCAATGATCGAACTGACCACCGGATTGGCCAGCACCCAGCTGCAGGCAAAGTGCGCCAGACTGACGCC
>CAIVLG010000168.1 GCA_903906695.1 uncultured beta proteobacterium
CTCCAGGATGGTGACTTGCGCACCCAGGCGACACCAGACCGAACCCATCTCCAGCCCGATGACGCCAGCGCCAATCAGACCCAGTCTTTTCGGTACCGCACCGATGCGCAACGCACCGTCATTGGAGAGAATCAGGTCCTCGTCAAACGGTGTGCCGGGTAGTGCCCGAGCGCTGGAGCCGCTGGCAACAACAACGTGCTTGGCGTTCAGTGTTTCCGGTGCCGCACCGCTCACCTGGATCTCGTAGCCGCTGTCCAACACCTTGACGAACGAAGCACGGCCGTGAAAGAAGCTGACCTTGTTTTTCTTGAACAGATAGGCGATCCCGTCGTTGTTCTGTTTGACCACCATGTCCTTGCGAGCGACCATCTTGCCGACATCAAGACCCAGTCCGGAAACCGAAATGCCGTGCTCCGAAAAATGATGACCGGCCTGCTCGTAATACTCCGAAGACTGCAACAGCGCTTTGCTCGGAATGCAGCCAACATTGGTACAAGTGCCTCCCAAAGCCGGCCCGCCCTTGCTGTTCTTCCACTCGTCGACACAGGCCACGTTCATGCCCAGTTGCGCCGCGCGGATGGCGGCGATGTAGCCACCAGGGCCAGCGCCGATAACGATCACGTCGAACTGTTTACTCATGCGAATTTCTTCCAGTGAATTGGAGACAGCTTGTTCGTCTCGTGTAACTGCGGTCTGTCCCACAAGGTCTCAGATATCAAACAACAGTCGCGCCGGATCTTCCAGCGCTTCCTTCATGGCCACCAGACCCAACACCGCTTCGCGGCCATCGATGATGCGGTGGTCGTAGCTCAGCGCCAGGTAGTTGATCGGGCGCACCACCACTTGGCCGTTTTCGACGACGGCCCGATCCTTGGTCGCGTGCACCCCGAGAATGGCCGACTGCGGCGGGTTGATGATCGGCGTGGACAACATGGAGCCGAAAGTACCGCCGTTACTGATCGAAAACGTGCCGCCAGTCATCTCTTCGATGCCCAGTTTGCCGTCGCGTGCCTTGGCACCGTACTCGGCGATCTTTTTTTCGATGTCGGCAAAACTCATTTGATCCGCGTCGCGCAGAATCGGCACCACCAGACCACGCGGCGACCCCACCGCAATGCCGATGTCGAAGTAGCCGTGGTAAACAATGTCATTGCCGTCGACCGACGCATTGAGCATCGGGAATTTCTTCAGGGCATGCACCGCGGCCTTGACGAAGAAGCTCATGAAACCGATCTTCACGCCATGCTCTTTTTCAAACTTTTCCTGGAAGCGCTTGCGCATTTCCATCACCGGCGCCATATTGACCTCGTTGAAGGTGGTCAGTATGGCGTTGGTCGACTGCGACTGCAGCAAACGCTCGGCGACACGGGCCCGCAAACGACTCATCGGCACACGCTGCTCAGGGCGCTCCCCCAGGGACACTGCGGGCGCCTCCACCTGAGGCAAGAAGGCGGCAGCCGCTTTGGCCGGCATGATGGCAGCCGCACCGATCTTGGGTGCTCCTGCCGCTGCGACAGCGGCGAGCACATCGCCCTTGGTTACACGACCGTCCTTGCCGGTGCCCGCCACACTACCTACGTCAAGTTGTTTGTCTGCCATCAACTTGGCCGCTGCAGGCATCGCCACACCTGCCATGGAATTGCCGACAGGTGCACTGACCGTCACCGCAGCTACCGGCAAGCTGGCGACAGCACTCACTGCGCCAGCTTTGCCCTCGGTATCGATTCTGGCAATCAATTGCTCAGCAGTCACGGTCGCGCCGTCTGCTGCCACGATTTCGATCAGCACACCGGCGGCCGGCGCCGGCACTTCCAGCACCACCTTGTCGGTCTCGACTTCGATCAGGATTTCGTCGATCGCAACCGCCTCGCCCACTTTTCTCTTCCACTGTAGCAAGGTGGCTTCAGCCACCGATTCTGACAACTGCGGTACTTTCACTTCCAGGATAGCCATAACAATTTCTCCAGATTTTGGGGGACAGATCTTGAGCTCTGTCCCCAACCGATTATTTGGTCAGGACGGCGCCCTTGAGCTTGCCGAAAGCACCTTCCACCAGCGCTTTCTGCTGCTCCTGGTGCAGGTGCGAATAACCCACCGCTGGCGAAGCGGACGCGGCGCGTCCGGAGTAGCCCAGCTTCTGTCCTTCAAGCATGTTTTCCAGAACGTAATGCTGCACAAAAAACCAGGCACCCTGGTTTTGCGGCTCGTCCTGGCACCACACCAGTTCCGTGACGCCGTGATACTTCCTCAGCTCGGCGGCAAAAGCTTTGTGCGGAAACGGATAGAGCTGCTCGACGCGCAGGATGACCACATCATCGACGCTCTTCTCGTCGCGCTTCTTGACCAGGTCGTAGTACACCTTGCCGGAGCAGGCGACGACGCGCCTGACCTTGTCGGCCTTCTTGATGACCTCCTCCTTGTTCTCGGGGATCACGGTCTGAAAGCTGCCCTTGGTGAATTCCGACAACGGTGACGCTGCGTCCCTGGCACGCAACAAGGACTTCGGGGTCAGGATGATCAGCGGCTTGCGTAAATTGCGCACCATCTGGCGGCGCAGGATGTGGAAGATCTGGCTCGCCGTGGTCGGCTGCACCACCTGCATATTGGTATCGGCGCTGAGCTGCATGAAGCGCTCCAGACGCGCCGAACTGTGTTCCGGCCCCTGCCCTTCGTAACCATGCGGCAGCATCAATGTGATGCCGTTGACACGCCCCCACTTGACTTCGCCCGACGCGATGAACTGGTCGATCACCACTTGCGCACCATTGGCAAAATCACCAAACTGGGCTTCCCAGATCACCAGCGTGTTCGGATCGTTCGAGGCGTAACCGTACTCGAAGCCCAGCACCGCCTCTTCCGACAGGATCGAGTCGATCACCACGAACGGTGCCTGACCGTCGGCGACGTTTTGAAGCGGCGTATAAGTACCTTCGTCAAACTTCTCGCGGTTCTGGTCGTGAATCACCGCATGTCTGTGGGTAAAAGTGCCGCGGCCGCAGTCTTCGCCGCTAAGACGCACCGGGTAGCCGCCAGCCACCAGGGAGGCGAAGGCCATGTGTTCGCCCATGCCCCAGTCAACCGGGGTCTCGCCACGACCCATCGCGGCGCGATCGGCATAAACCTTCTTCACCAGTTGGTGCGGCGTGATCGTATCGGGCAGGGTCGTGAGCCGCTCGGCCAGACGCTTCCACTCCGTAGGAGCAAGTGCCGTATCGCCGGCATCAGTCCATTTCTTGCCGATATAGGGCGTCCAGTCCACCGCGTACTTGCTCTTGAAATTTGTCACGACCGGGTCAAAGGTGTTCTTGCCAGCGTCCAAGGCGGCGCGCGTGGCTTTGACCATATCGTCGCCCAGGGTTGCACCCAAACCCTGTGCCGCGAGCTTGTCGGCATAAAGCTTGCGCGTACCCGGATGCTGGGCAATTCTCTTGTACATCAGCGGCTGCGTCAGGGCCGGCGTGTCCTGCTCGTTGTGCCCGAGCTTGCGAAAGCACACGATGTCGACCACCACATCTTTCTGGTATTCCATGCGGTACTGCAGCGCAATCTGAGTTGCCAGCACCACCGCCTCGGGGTCATCGCCGTTGACGTGCAGCACCGGCGCCTTGATCATCTTGACGATGTCGGAACAATAGAGCGAGGAGCGCGTGTCGCGCGGGTCGCTAGTGGTAAAGCCGATCTGATTGTTGATCACGATGTGCACCGTGCCACCGGTGCTATAGCCCCGCGTCTCCGCCAGCGCCAGCGTCTCCATCACAACGCCCTGCCCGGCAAAGGCCGCATCGCCATGCACCAGGATCGGCAGCACCTGCTTGCCTTTGGGGTCGCTGCGGCGATCCATGCGGGCTCGTACTGAACCTTCGACCACCGGGTTTACGATTTCAAGGTGCGAAGGATTGAACGCAAGGCTCAGATGCACCGGGCCACCGGGCGTGGACACATCGGAGCTGAAGCCCTGGTGGTACTTGACGTCACCGCTGGAGAGATCTTCTGGCGCTGTATGGTCGAACTCGGCAAACAAATCCGCCGGCATCTTGCCAAGCGAATTGACCAGCACGTTGAGGCGACCACGGTGCGCCATGCCAATCACAATTTCCTGCAGGCCGACTGCACCGCCGCCCTGGATCAGCTCATCCATTGAAGCGATGAAACTCTCGCCGCCTTCGAGCGAGAAACGCTTTTGCCCCACATACTTCGTGTGCAAGAAGCGCTCGAGTCCTTCGGCCGCGGTCAGGCGATCAAGGATGTGCTTCTTCTTTTCCGCGCTGAAATCCGGTTTGGAACGGATACTCTCCAGCTTTTGCTGCCACCAGCGTTTCTGGTTCTGATCCGTGATGTACATGAACTCGGCACCTATCGTGCCGCAGTAGGTCTGGCGCAGCGCGTTCATCAACTCGCGCAGGCTCATGCTGTCTTTGCCGAAGAAAGTGTTGCTGGTATTGAACACCGCTTCCTGGTCGGCGTCGCTGAAGCCGTAGAAAGACGGCTCCAGATCGGGGATATGGTCGCGCTCGATGCGCTTGAGCGGATCCAGATCGGCCCAGCGCGCACCCACATTGCGATAGGCAGCAATCAACTGCTGGGCGGCCGTTCTCTTGCGCCCCATTTCGGCGTCGGCACTGGCCAGCACAACCCGGGTGCCACCGCGTTTGGCACGATCGGCAAAGGCGTTGATCACCGGCAGATGTGGCACGTCCTTCGCATCGCTACCGTCAACCGCCGGCACGTACTGCAAGGCGTCAAAATAATCGCGCCAGCTCGCGGGCACACTGCCCGGATTGGCCAGGTAGTTCTCGTACATTTCTTCAACGTACGGCGCGTTGCCACCAAACAGGTGGGTGTTGCTTTTATAGCTTTGGTAAACAGACGAAACCGACGAAGTCGGATTGGCCCCTAGAGACGTGATCTCACTCATTTTCCGCTGACCTCCGTTTCCCTGCAGGAAACATTAGCTGGTTAAAGCTGCTGGTTGAATAACCGTCCGTGTTCCGGCTGAACCGGTTGACGGATGCGAAGACGGCCGCAATGCCGACCTAACTAGGCGACCAATTCTATCTTCCAAACCCCCTGGCGCCTGCATGCACCGCGCACATGCACCGCGCACTTGCTCGCCGACCAGCCCTCAACCTTGACTTGGGCCATGGACTCAATCTTGCTGCGACGAATGCTCAGATCAATGTCATCGCTTCGGGTGGTTTTCGTTCGGCGTACCTGGAGGTGCTGCCGGAGTTTGAGTGGACAACCGGGATCACGGTCACCAATAAGTTTGGGGGGTCGCAGGGGAATTCGCGCAACGCCATCGACGCCCAGCTTCGCCGAGGCATTCCGGCGGACGTCGTCATCATGTCCACAGAGGGATTGGTTGACCTGATGGCCGAGGGCAAAATCGTCGCCGGCTCGGATGTTAATTTGGCGCAAACCCCTCTGGGCCTTGCCATACTGGCCGGCGCGCCCAAGCCGGACATCAGCACTGTCGACGCGTTCAAGCAGACCTTGCTTCGCGCAAAGTCCATCAACATTCCGTCCAGTACCATGGGCACTGAACTGCGTCACCAGCGTGCCGACAATGCGGCTAAACGAATTGCGCCGGTGTTACCCGACTACAGACTATGGCAAGAATGCAGGCGTAATCTTCACCGCGCAATACTTGAACTCCGGAATCTTTCCCACCGGGTCCAGCGCTGAATTGGTGAGCAGATTGGCCGCTGCCTCGCGGTAGGCAAAGGGCATGAAGACGGTGCCGTCGGGCGTGCCGTCGTCTCGGCGCAATGAAACCCGCAACGTGCCTCGACGCGAGGAAACATTGGCTGCGGCGCCGGAGTCCAAGCCGAGCCGCTCCAACTCACGACTGTTGACCGAGGCCGTCGCCACCGGCTCCAGCGCGTCCAACACCCTGGAGCGGCGCGTCATGCTGCCGGTGTGCCAATGTTCGAGCTGTCGCCCGGTGATCAGCACCATCGGGTAATCGTCGTCCGCCTTCTCGTTGGCGCCAATCAGCGTCGTCGGCACTAGATGGGCTAGACCATCGGCAGTCTGGAAGCGATCCGCGAAGAGGGTCGGCTGACCCGGATCGTCGGCACTCAAACAGGGATAGGTCACACTCCCCGCTTGCTGCAAACGCTGCCACGTGATGCCACCAATCGCCGCCTGCATCGCCTGGCGCATTTCTTCATAGACGGCCGCGACGCCTTCATGCACACCCGGGTAATGCCAGTGCAGTCCGATGCGTTTGGCGATCTGCTGAATGATCCACAAATCTGGTCTGGCATTGCCCGGAGCGTCAATGGCCTGGCGCCCCAGTTGCAGCATGCGGTCGGTGTTGCTGACCGTACCGGTCTTCTCGGGCCAGGCGCTCGCGGGCAGCACCACGTCGGCCAGCCAGGCGGTCTCGGTCATGAAGATATCCTGCACCACCAAATGCGACAGCGACGCCAGCGCCTTGCGCGAATGATTCAAATCAGGGTCGCTCATGGCCGGGTTCTCACCCATGATGTAGAGACCGCGCAACTTGTGCGGGTCGCTCTCGGCGCTCAGCGCCGTGCGCATCATCTCCACCACCGTGTAGCCGCTCTGGTCATCGAGCTTGGTCTGCCAGAAGTTCTCGAACCAGGCGTGCGCGGCCTGGTTCGTAACGCGCTGGTAGTTCGGAAACATCATCGGAATCAGGCCGGCGTCGCTGGCTCCCTGCACGTTGTTTTGACCGCGCAGCGGGTGCAGGCCGGAGCCCGGCTTGCCGATCTGACCGGCGACCATGCACAGAGCGATCAGGGCGCGCACATTGTCGGTGCCGTGCACATGCTGGCTGACTCCCATGCCCCAGAAGATCATGGCTGCCTTCGCCTTGGCATAGGCTCGCGCCACTTCGCGTATGGTGGCAGCCGGTATGCCACAAACCGGCGCCATGGCCTCCGGGCTGAAGGCCTGTACGCCCTCACGCACAGCCTCGAAATTGGCGACCCGTGCGGCAATGAAGGCGGCGTCCGTCAGACCTTCTTCAATCAAGGTGTAGATCATGGCATTGATCAGAGCGACGTCGGTGTCGGCTTTGAATTGCAGAGTCCGCCACGCATGCTTGGCCAAATCGGTACCACGCGGATCGGCCACGACGATCTTCAGGCCCCGCTTCGCAGCGTTCTTCATCCAACTGGCGGCCACCGGATGGTTGCCTGAGGTATTGGAGCCAATCACCAGAATCAGCTCGGCGTGTTCGACGTCGTTGACCTGATTGCTAACCGAGCCGGAGCCGATGCCTTCAAGCAAAGCCGCCACGCTGGACGCGTGGCACAGACGCGTGCAATGGTCCACGTTGTTGGAACCGAAGCCGGTGCGTACCAGTTTCTGGAACAGATAGGCTTCTTCGTTCGTGCCTTTGGCCGAGCCCAGGCCAGCCAATGACTTGGCACCAAAAGTGTCGCGCAAACGCTTGAGCTGGTCCGCAACCAGATCCAGCGCCTCGTCCCAGCTCGCTTCACGGAACACGTCCGACCAATCTGCCGCGTCGGTTTTGAGATGCTGCAAGACGGCCGGGTCTTTGGGCACACCGCTGCGGCGAATCAGCGGCACGGTCAAGCGTTGCGGGCTGTCCACATAGTCAAATCCAAATCGGCCTTTGACACACAGACGCTCATGATTGGCCGGCCCATCGCGACCCTGCACGCCGACGATTCTGTTGTCTGTGACCTCGTAGCTCAGAAGGCAGCCGACACCGCAGAACGGGCAAACCGAATCGACCCTCTTGTCGGCCTTTTGCGAGCCAAGCCGCAGTGCGGGCATCAGCGCGCCAGTCGGGCAGGCCTGCACGCACTCGCCGCAAGCCACGCAGGAACTGTTGCCTAGACTGTCATTGATGTCAAACACGATGCGGCTGTGGGCACCGCGAGCGGCAACGCCGATCACATCATTGACCTGCACCTCGCGGCAGGCGCGAACGCAGCGTGTGCACTGAATGCAGGCATCGAGATGGACCATCATCGCCGGATGCGAGTCGTCCACGGTGACGGTGCTGCGGCGCAAGGCCAGAAGTTCGGGGCGCGGCACCACACCCAGGCGCTCGGCCCAGTCGCTCAACTCGCCGTGCTGACCGTCCGAGACTGCATCGTCATTCCATTTGTAGCCGACATCGGGCATATCGGACAACAGCATCTCCAGCACCATCTTCTGGCTCTTGAGAGCGCGTTCGCTCCGCGTTTGAACTTGCATGCCGGGCGTGACGCTACGGCAGCAGCTTGGTGCCAGATTGCGTTCGCCCTCGATCTCGACGACACAGGCGCGGCAATTGCCATCGGCGCCCTGCCCTTTGCTGTAACAGAGATGCGGAATATCGACACCGTGCCGCGTGGCGACATCAAGAATGCTTTCACCCTGCCGCGCCTGAACGGTCGCGTCATTGAGCCTGAAACTGGTCGTGCCCAAGTCAGCCACCGATCTCGTGGGCAAAATACTTCTGCACGCAGCGCACAGGATTGGGCGCCGCCTGCCCCAGACCACAGATCGAGGCATCGGCCATCACGACACACAAGTCCTCCAGGGTGGCGTTGTCCCAGACCGGCTCGGTCATCAGCGCCGCCGCCTTCGCGGTTCCGACCCGACACGGCGTGCACTGGCCGCAGCTCTCGGCGGCAAAAAATTGCATGGCGTTTAAAGCCGCATCGCGCGCCCGATCGACCTGACTCAAAACCACTACCGCAGCCGATCCGATGAAACAGCCGTAGGGCTGCAAAGTGTCGAAGTCAAGCGGAATTTGGTTCAGGTGCGCCGGCAGGATGCCGCCTGAGGCGCCACCCGGAAGGTAGGCGTACAGGCTGTGCCCCTCGGCCATGCCACCGCAATACTCATCGACCAGTTCCTGCAGCGTGATGCCTGCGGGCGCCCGTTTCACACCCGGATTCTTGACGCGACCACTGACGCTGTATGAGCGTAGCCCGTGGCGGCCATGACGGCCCTGATCGCTGAACCACTGCGGGCCCCGTTCCAGAATGTCACGAACCCAGTACAGGGTTTCGAAGTTGTGCTCCAGCGTCGGTCTGCCAAACAGTCCCACCTCGGAGATATAGGGCGGGCGCAAGCGCGGCTCACCGCGTTTGCCCTCGATGCTTTCGATCATGGCCGACTCTTCGCCACAAACATAGGCGCCGGCACCGCGACGCAGCTCGATGTGGGGCAAGGGGCACGGCGGATCGGCCTGCAAGGCCTCGATCTCACGCGCTAGCATTCTGCGGGCATCGTGGTACTCGTCGCGCAGGTAGATGTAGCAGGCCTCGGTGCCAGCGACCTGGGCCGCAATCAGCATGCCTTCCAGAAAGCGATGCGGGTCTCGCTCCAGGTAAGTGCGGTCCTTGAAAGTTCCGGGCTCGCCCTCGTCGATATTCACGGCCATGACGCGCGGTGCCGGCTGGTCCCGCACGATGCGCCACTTGCGTCCCGCCGGAAAACCGGCGCCGCCCAGCCCACGCAAGCCGGAATTTTCGAGCGCAACCATGACTGCCTCGGGCGCCTCCTCACCACTCACCACTGCAGCGGCCAGCGCATAGCCCCCCTGCTGGCGGTAGCTTTGCAATGAAATCCAATCAGGATGGGCTGACACTGGGTCAGGCAAGCCAGCCGCCCGATCCAGCTCACATGCAATCGCTTGTTGCAAGGACTGCAGCGTGGCGTGTGGCACCGCGCTTTGCCGCACCATGGCCGCTGGCGCATGCTCGCAACGACCCAG
Source organism: uncultured beta proteobacterium (assembly GCA_903906695.1). Taxonomy (GTDB): domain Bacteria; phylum Pseudomonadota; class Gammaproteobacteria; order Burkholderiales; family Burkholderiaceae_C; genus Rhodoferax. The sequence continues at coordinate 9,710 of CAIVLG010000168.1, forward strand.
ACAGGGCGCACTCTTGACACTGACTGCGTCAACAACGGCTTCGCTGATGCTCGCGATCAGCTCAGCCGAACCGGCCATGGCGCAACTCTGGCCGCTGCAAATTCGAAGCGTCACAGCCGGCGCAGTCTGATCGTCTCGCAACAGCTCGAAGTGATGGTAAAACGTGGCCACTTCATAGACCTCGACCAGCGCCAGCTTCATCTCGCTGGCCAGCGCCACCAGGTGGCGCTCAAACAGTCCATGGTAGTGGTCGTTGAGCTGATGCAAGCACTCGATCAGCAACTCACGCCCGTGTCCGTCGGGCGGTGGCGACCCAATCAAGGCACGGACTTCCTTCTGCGCCACCGGCTCCACTTGCCGGCCCTTGAGCTGCCACAGGCGCTGCATCGAGTTGCGGCCGGCCGTAGTCACCGACAAAGCCCCTGTCAAGTGTCTTTCGAAATCTTGATCGAAGGAAACTTGGAAGAAAAGTCCTTGTTCTTGGCAGCGATAGCGACCGCCACCTGGCGCGCCACGGCCTTGTAAATGCCCGCTACCTCGCTGTCGGGGTCGGAAACAACCGTCGGCTTGCCGCTGTCGGCCTGCAAGCGTATCTGGATGTTGAGCGGCAAGGCACCCAGATAGTCCATTCCGTACTCGGCCGCCATTTTCTTGCCGCCGTCGGCGCCAAAAATATGCTCGACGTGGCCGCAGTTGCTGCAGACGTGAACGGCCATGTTTTCCACGATGCCCAGAATCGGCACGCCGACTTTCTCGAACATCTTGATGCCCTTCTTGGCATCGAGCAAGGCGATGTCCTGCGGCGTCGTCACGACCACGGCGCCGGTCATGGGTACTCGCTGCGACAGAGTCAGCTGAATGTCGCCGGTGCCCGGCGGCATATCGACCACCAGATAGTCCAGATCGCGCCAGTTGGTCTGGCGCAGCAACTGCTCCAGCGCCTGCGTCGCCATCGGGCCGCGCCAGATCATGGCCTCATCCTGCGCCACCAGAAAGCCGATCGACATCACCTGCACGCCATAGTTCTCCAGCGGCTCCATGGTCTGGCCGTCCAGGCTCTCGGGCTGACCGGTAATGCCCATCATCATGGGCACGCTGGGACCATAAATGTCGGCATCGAGCAACCCGACACTGGCACCCTCGGCCGCCAGCGCAAGCGCCAGATTGACCGCGGTAGTACTCTTGCCGACGCCGCCCTTGCCGGAGGCGACCGCCACGATATTCTTCACCTTGGGCAACAACTGCACACCGCGCTGAACGGCATGCGCAGCGATCCTGGTATTGACGTTGACCGATACATTGCCGACACCCGGCACGCTGCGCGCGGCTGTGATCAGCGCCGCGCGAAAGCCCGCGGTCTGGCTCCTGGCCGGATAACCGAGTTCAAGATCGAAGGCCACATCGCCATTGGCAATCGTCAAATTCTTGATCGACTTGGAGGACACGAAGTCGCGCCCGGTGTTGGGATCGACGACACTCTTGAGTGCGTCCATCAATTGCTGTTCTGTCACTGTCATTGATTACTCCTGAAGCCCGGTAGTCTAGCGAACAATCGATTGACCCTGAGCGTGACCGGCCATGGCCGATCGTGCACCGCTGCCATCGGCTGCAATTGCGTCAGCCGGATCAAGCAGGATGCGACACAAGGTCGCTGAAGCGGGTGGCCAGTGCGGTGCTGTGTCGGGCCAGCAGATTGCCATCCATTCCGACCGCAACGAACAGGCCGCCAAGGTCGATGTAATGACGCGCCAGCGCCTCATCGACCATCAGAATGCCGGGGGCTTTGCCGGAGCGCGCGATGCGCCTGAAGGCGTCTTCGATCGCCGCGCGCACCTGGGGGTGGTCCTGCTGACCGATGTAACCGAGCGAAGCCGACAAATCGGCCGGCCCGATGAAGACGCCATCGACGCCTTCCACTGCGGCAATGGCATCCAGATTGTTCAGGGCAGTTTCGGTTTCGGCCTGCACCAGCACACAGATCTGCTCATTGGCATGATGCCCATAGTCGGCAATGCGGCCCCAGCGGGAGGCACGCGCACCGGCCATCCCGCGAATGCCCTGCGGCGGATAGCGTGTCGCCTGCACCACGGCGCGTGCCTGCTCTGCCGTATCGACCATCGGTACCAGAATGGTTTGCAGGCCCAGATCGAGGTACTGCTTGATGAGTGCTGTGCCAACGTGGCCATGCCCGACCGGAACACGGGCAATCGGATGCGATGCCGGGTAGGCCGCAATCGCCTGCAGTTGTGCCAGGATTGAGTTCAAATCGTTCGGCGCATGCTCACCGTCGATCAGCAGCCAGTCGAAGCCGGCGCCGGCGCAAATTTCGGTCGTGTAGGCGCTTGCCAGCCCGAGCCACAAACCGATCTGCAATCGCTTTTGCGCCAGCGCCAGCTTGAAGGGATTGATTAGGTTGTTCATGACGACTCTCCGATGGGACGCTCATGCTGCACAAATGAAACTGCCGACTGCACGGCCGCGTTGACCTGAAGGGAAAACACATCAGGCCGCGCGTAGTGACCCACGACATCGAAGTCCAACTGCGCCATCGGAATCGCGTCCAGGTCAAGTTCGGCAGTCAGCAGCGCATCCTGGTCCCGAATTGGGCCTGCCAGAATCTTGCCAAGCGGGTCGATGATGACGCTGCCGCCACGCATCAAAACCGTGTTGGTCGGCTCGGGCAATCGGTTGTTCATTCGGTCCAAGGGAAAATCCGAGCGTCTCAGGTGCTGGCAGGATGAAAGCACGAAACAGCGGCCTTCCATCGCGATGTGCTGCATCGTGCCGATCCAGGTGTCCCGGTCATCGGCGGTCGGCGCGCAGTACAGGGCAATGCGCTGCTGGTACATCGCCATGCGCAGCGCCGGCATGTAGTTCTCCCAGCAAATCACGGCGCCCAGCTTTCCATAGGGTGTGTCGACCGCTTTGAGGGTTGACCCATCGCCAAAGCCCCAAATCAAGCGCTCCAGCGCAGTCGGCATGAGTTTGCGGTGTTTGCCCAGCACCTGGCCGTCGGGTCCGAGATAGACGGCGGTGCAGTAAAGCGTTCCGCCGTCACGCTCGATGATGCCAACGCAGACGTAAAGCTTGTGCTCCAGGGCTGAACGGGCCAGGCGCTGGATTTCGGCTCCCTCGACCGAGACGGCAGCGTCAAAGTAGGCCTTGAATTCGGCGCGACCCTGTGCCGTGCGGCCGCCCAGATAGATGTGGAAATCGGCTCCCTTCGGATAGCCGCCGATGAAAGCCTCCGGAAACACGACCAGTTGGGCACCCAGAGCCGCCGCCTCCTGCATCAAGCCGAGTGCACGCTCCACGGTCGCAGGCGTGTCGAGCAAAACGGTAGCGGTCTGGATGACGGCAGCGGTGAGTTTCATGTCGGTTCCTGTTCGGTAGATGCCACACCGCATTGTTGCCGATGCCGGCTGGAGCTTGTTTCCCTGCTGCCGTTAACGTATCCCCCATTTGGGGGATACCAATTTTCCTGATGAGTCCGGATAATCGTGACTTGAGTCACACATCGAGAATAATGCCTCCATTGCGTTGAACTTCTGTAGCGCATTCATAGCCCAGCCCCGTGCTGGGCTTTTTTTTTGCCGCCGGCTGCGCCTGCCGGTGGTAACCTAGATACTTACACAAAGACAAAGGAACTGCAGACATGGGCGCACAGTGGAAGGCCAAAGGCAAGGAGTTGGCAGCCAATGCCAGAGGCAAGTTGTTTGGAAGATTGTCCAAAGACATCATGGTCGCAGCGCGCAGCGGAGCCGACCCGACCTCGAATGCGCGCCTGCGACTGCTTGTCGAGCAGGCACGCAAGGTTTCCATGCCCAAGGACACGCTGGATCGAGCGATCAAGAAAGGCGCTGGACTCGGTGGCGATGCGGTCAACTTTGAACGCGTGGTTTATGAAGGTTTTGCGCCGCACCGGGTGCCGGTCATGGTCGAATGCCTGACTGACAACGTGAACCGCACAGCGCCTGAAATGCGGGTGCTGTTTCGCAAGGGACAGCTGGGCACATCGGGCTCAGTGGCTTGGGATTTTGACCATGTCGGCATGATCGAAGCCGAGCCGCTTGCAGCTGGCGCCGATCCCGAACTGGCCGCGATCGAAGCGGGCGCTCAGGACCTTGAGCCCGGCGACGAGGCCGGCCTGATCTTTTTCCTGACCGACCCCGGCGATCTTGACCTGGTCAGCCGTGCCCTGCCAGCGCATGGCTTTGGCGTGTTGTCTGCCAAGCTGGGCTACAAGCCGAAGAATCCAGTGAACCCAGCCAAGCTGAGCACCGCAGAGTTGGAAGAAGTTGAAACCTTCCTGGCCGCCATTGATGCCAATGACGACGTTCAAAATGTCTATGCGGGCTTGCTTGGGTAGAGCTGGAAGCGGGACTATGAAGGAGCATCGTTTCGCATCGGATTTAATCGCACGTGTGCAAGCGCTAAGGCGCGACCACAGAGCCGTGCAAGACGAGTCCGCCGTCGAGTCGATGCGGCGCATATTCATCACTTTTTGGTTTTTTGCGCCCTTCGAACTGGCCCTGGCGATCTGGTACTGGAATTACCAGCTTCCCGAAAATCCGCCAGAAGCACAGCTGTGGGCGCATTCGCTCTTTCTGCTGCATGCGATTACCGCCGCCACGACTCTGCTTCTGGTGGCAGTCGTTTACCGCGTCTTGCACCGGCCAAATCTCAGCACCCGGACCGCAATCGCCTTGCAAGTCCTGATGTGTTTCACTTATCTGATGTATGGCGTCGCGGTTTCATACTTTGACGTGGCGGTCGGGGGCACCGAGGCATTCATATTGGTTTGTTTTGCAGTTTCCGGACTTTCGCTGATGAGGCCCTTGGTTTCTTTGGCATTGTTCAGTGTCACCTTTGTGGCTGTATGGCAAATGCTGCTGCTGAGTGATGAAAACGGGCGTCAATTGGCGATCATGCGTCTGAACACGCTGGCAGCGGTCATTTTGGCGGTCATTGTGTCTGTCATCATCTTTCATCAATACGCCAAAGGCCTGCTCTTGCGCCGAGAACTTGAAGTGCTCGCCAGCCAAGACGCACTGACGCTATTGCCCAATCGCCGTGAATTGGTGGATCGTCTTAAAAAGGCCTTGAATTTCACTGCGCGTCTTGGCAGCAGTGGCGCTTTGTTGTTCATCGATCTGGACCAGTTCAAGAACATAAACGATACGCGCGGCCACAACGTGGGCGACATGTTGCTCAAGGAAGTGGCGCAGCGGCTCGTCGCCAGCGTTCGCGAGGTGGATACAGTCGCCAGACTCGGCGGTGACGAATTCATCGTCATGCTGGAGAATCTTGGTGACGACTTGGACAGTGCCGCGCGACAGGCCGAGGTCGTCAGCGAAAAGATTCTCAAAAAGATCAGTCAACCCTATTTTCTGGCGGCAACTGAACACCATAGCACGGCGAGCATCGGCGTTGCCCTGTTTTCTCCGACTGAGCATTCTGTTGATGAACTCATGAAGCAGGCGGACGTGGCGATGTATCAAGCCAAGGACGCGGGTCGCAACACGGTGCGCTTTTACGATGCACAAATGCAAGCCAAGCTGCTTGAACGCGCGGCCATGGAGGATGATCTCCGGGAGGCGATTGAACAGGGTCAATTTGTTTTGCACTATCAGCCGCAAGTTGACTCGGCCGGTGTTGTGCTTGGAGCGGAGGTACTGGTACGCTGGTTGCACCCGCGACGCGGACTGGTTGCACCAGGGCAATTTATCCCGCTGGCCGAAGAGACCGGTCTGATCGGGGACTTGGGTAAATGGGTGCTGGTGACGGCATGCGGCCAATTGTCGCGTTGGGCCATTCAGCCGAGTCTGTCACCTCTTTCCCTGTCGGTGAATGTGAGCTCGCATCAGTTCCGTCAAACCGATTTTGTCGATCAGGTCACCCGAATACTGTCTGACACCGGTGCCGATCCGCAGCGCCTGAAACTTGAATTGACCGAAAGCATCATGGTCAGGGACGTCGACCAAGTGATAGCCAAGATGAACGCTCTCAAGGGCCAAGGGATAAGCTTTTCCCTGGACGATTTTGGCACCGGCTATTCGTCACTTTCTTACCTGAAGCGCCTGCCCATGGATCAACTCAAGATTGACCAGGGCTTTGTGCAGGACATTCTGATTGACCCCAATGACGCGGCGATCGCCAGGATGGTCATCGCGCTGGCTGACAGCATGCAGTTGTCCGTCATCGCCGAAGGGGTTGAAACGCAAGCGCAGTGTGACTTCCTCGCCAGGCTGGGCTGCCATAGCTACCAGGGCTATTTGTTTGGCCGACCGGTTCCAGTAGCCGAGTTTGAGGCCTTGGTGATACAGGCCTGAGGCCCGATGGCTCGCGCTATGCTCAATATCAGTCAACCGATCGGTAAGCCAAAATCCTCTTCAATCGGCAGCGCCGGGTAATGGAAACGCACCGGACCATCCGGGCATTGATTCACATACTGGAACACCAGCGGATCTGGACTTTCGCGCACCTGCTTCACGCTCCCTTCGAACGCAACTTTTCCATTGTCGAGAATGACAACATGATCGGCGATTTCGAGGGTCTGCTTGAGTTCGTGCGAGACAAAGATACTGGTCAGCCCCATCGAGTCATTCAGCCGACGAATCAGGTGCGCTACGACAAGGAGCGAAATCGGATCGAGACCAGAAAAAGGTTCGTCGTACATCACCAATTCCGGGTCCTGTGCAATCGCTCGCGCGATTCCAATTCGCTTGGCCATCCCACCCGAGACTTCGCTGGGCATGAGCTCACGCGCGTTTCGCAGGCCCACCGCATTGAGCTTCATCAAGACGATGTCACGGATCATTGATTCGGACAAATCGGTATGTTCACGCAGTGGGAAGGCAACGTTCTCAAACACGCTCATGTCGGCGAACAAGGCGGCGAACTGAAACAACATGCCCATGCGACGTCTGACGGCATAGAGTCGCTGCTGGTCCATGGTGCCAATGTCCTGTCCGTCAAACAGCATCTGTCCGGACCAGGCACGCATCTGACCACCCATCAACCGCAGCGTCGTCGTCTTGCCGCCGCCCATCGGACCGATCAGCGCCGTGACCTTGCCCCTTGGTATGCACAGGGAAACGTCATCCAGCACCGTTCGCTCGCCGTAGCCGAAGCTGAGCTTACGCAATTCAACAAGCGATGGGTTCAAGGTTGGTGTCATCGATACTGATGCCGGACACAGTCTGGCGCCCAAATCATAGAGTATCTGGACCGCTCGCCATGTTCGTCCGGTTTCTGGCTAGCCGCGAGCAGGCAATGCTGGTATTCTTGGCCACTGGGCAATTGAACAATGAATAATCTGAGCATCGACATAAGAACGCTGCTTCTGGTGAGCAGCATCATTTTTCTATGTCGGGCCGCACTGCTGGCCTACGCATGGGCCATCAATCGAAGTTACCTGCCGATAAGGTACTGGGCGATAGGATCTTCGTTGGCGGCCTTCGGTGTGCTCATGTTGAGCCTGAGGGGAATGGTGCCATTGCCGGTCTCGGTCATGCTCGGTCAAGCCGGCCTCCTCTTGGGCTGGATGATGATCTCGGCTGGCACGGTTGCCGCCAGTGGGCGAACGCCGCCATGGCGCTGGGGTTATTCGATTGCCCTGGCAGCTCTGGCTGGCGCATTCTGCTTCCTGCTCGTTTGGCCCGACGACTTGCTGCGATCCATCGTCGTCAGCCTGCCCGGGCTGATGTTCGACTCATACACAATTTATGCCTGCCTGCGTTTTGTTGGTGATCACGCGCGCACCACGACTTTTCGAGTTCTCGCGCTGGCCCTGTCAATGTCAATCGTTTCCACTTTGGTGAAGAATCTCTACATGATTCGCTCAGGGTCGAGCTCGATGTTTGACGCGACCGCTCCCAACAGCCAGTACTTCGTTCTGGGGGTCGTCAATCTGGTTGTATGCACCGTCCTGTATGTGCTTCTAGCCGCGCAGAAGAGTCAAGAAGATCTGGCCCAAGAAATAGAGCAACGCAAGAAGGCGGAACAGTTGCTGCTGGAGAGTGAAGCGCATCAGCAGGCCATTGTGGACAATGAACCGGAATGCATCAAGATCATGGATGCACAAGGTCTTCTGGTACAGATGAACCCCGCGGGTTTGGCGATGATAGAGGCTGATTCCTTGGCACAAGTCAAAGGCACCCCGATTCTTCCGATCATCGCCCCTGAATACCGCGAAGCCTTTATGGCCATGCACCAGAGGGTGATCGCCGGCGAGCCAGGGAAGATGGAATTTGAAGTGCTTGGTCTCAAAGGTGGGCGGCGCATGCTGGAGACCCACGCAGTACCCATGAAGATCCGGGGTGAGACCGTGCAATTGGCGATCACCCGCGACGTCACCGAGCGCAAACAAATGGAAGAGCGAGTCCGGCAATTCGCCTATCACGACGCGCTCACCAATCTGCCTAACCGGCGTTTGCTGCTTGACCGTTTGGGTCGAGCCATGGCCGCCAGCAAGCGCAGTGGCTGCTATTGCGCCTTGCTATTCCTCGATCTGGACCACTTCAAGCCACTCAATGACGCCCATGGGCATGAGACCGGCGACGTGTTGTTGATCGAAGTTGCCAGACGACTGACCAGTTCTGTGCGTGGGGTCGATACCGTGTCACGCTTTGGCGGTGATGAATTTGCCGTTCTGCTCGGTGAGCTGATTGCGGACAAAGCCCAATCGACGAAAGAAGTGGCAATCATTGCAGAGAAGATCCGCATCAATTTGGCAGAAACCTATTTACTGCCAGTCAGACATGAGGGCAGAGCCGACACCACGGTGGAACATCGCTGCAGTGCCAGTATCGGCGCGGTGGTTTTCTTGAATCACGAATGCAGCCAGGAAGACATCCTCAAGTGGGCTGACGCTGCGATGTACAAAGCCAAGGATGCCGGGCGCAACACGGTTGTCTTTCATGAGGCAGATGCCGGTTAAACCGGCTTGACGACTCGCTCCAGCGTCTGCCGAATCAGAGTCAGCGTGGTCTGTTGCGTCAGGGTGCCAGGACGCAGCGAACTGGTGGCCAGCGAGACCTTGCAGCGTAGCACCGGTTCCAGAATAGTGCGCATTGAAAACAAGGCTGGCCGGACCGAGTTGGCGACCGCGTTGCGCGACAGAATCGCGCTGCCGGCACCGTCCGCAACCAGGTCGAGAATCGCCGAAACGCCGTCGATTTCGAGCGCGATCTTCGGGCGGCAGCCAATATTGGCCATCTCGGATTCGATCTGCATGCGAATGGCATTGGGCCGACTTGGAATCACCAGCGGCAACAACGAAACTGCCTTCAAGGCAATTGACCCCAGCGCCCGGACTGGCTGCGAGCCCGGCGGGCGGGACTGCACCAGCAACAGTTCTTCGTCGGGCAGCGGAGAAATCTCGATCTCGATGCTGGGCTGGGCGTTGTATAGCACCGCAATATCGAGCCGACCGTTGACCAGCGATTCCTGCATGGCAACCGACAGGCCCTCGCTGATCGAGATCGTGGCATCGGGCATTTGTTGACGAAAGGCCCGCGTCAAAGGTACCGTCAGAACCCGCGCCAGACTGCTGGGCAAACCGACCGCGACTCGCCCCGCCAGCGAGCCCCGCACGCGGCCCAGTTCTTCCCGGGCCCGCTCGACCTGATGCAGAATGCCACGCCCATGTGCGAGTAACAACTTGCCTGCTTCCGTTGGTATAGCGCCGCGCCCGTTGCGCGCCAGCAGGCTCTGCCGCAATTCGACTTCAAGCAGGCGCACCTGCCGACTCAGCGCAGGCTGTGCCACGTCGAGTGCGATGGCGGCCCGTGTGAAGCTGCCCAGTTCGGCGACGCGAACAAAATACGCCAGTTGCTTGAGGTCCATATCGTTTCGGGGAGATACCTTCCAATCCATTATGCCGAATTGCGATACCTGATAGAAACCGCTGCGCCTTGGCGAGCAGCACTGCCGGGGCCACAATCACTGCCATGTTCATTCACAGTGCCAGTCTGCGATGACGACTCCAATCAAAGGCATCTCCTCCATGGCCACGCGGCTGGTGCTGACAGAGTTGGTGGCTGCGTTCCAGCGGCGTTCAGGAGCCAACGTCGTCATCGAGTCGGTGGGCGGGGTGGATGCTGCCAGACGCGTGCAGGCCGGCGAGGCCTTTGACTTCGTCATCCTGGCGTCCGACGCCATCGACACGCTGATCGCCTCCGGTCATCTGCGGTCCGATTCCAAAGTGGAGCTGGTGCGCTCCAGCGTGGCAGTCGCCGTGCGCGCCGGTGCCCCCGAGCCGGACATCTCGACCGAGCACGCGCTGCTTGATGTCGTGCGCACTGCCCGCAGCATCGGCTACTCGACCGGACCCAGTGGTGTGGCACTGGCCAGACTGTTCGAACGCTGGGGCATTGCCCAGGACATCAAGGACCGCATCGTGATACCGCCGCCCGGCACTCCGGTCGCAACGCTGGTGGCGAGCGGTGAAGTCGAACTTGGCTTTCAGCAGTTCAGTGAGCTGATGCACCAGGAGAGCATCCATGTGCTGGGCGCGCTGCCGCCGGCGATCCAGATCATCACCAGCTTCTGCGCCGGCGTCGGCAGCGGCACCCGGCAACTCGGTGCGGTACGCGCCCTGCTTGATGACATGAACTCTCCCGCGGCCGACAGCATAAAGCGACGCCACGGAATGGTGCCTTGAAACCCAGGAAACCCTCATGAAGAAACCTCTGATCATCGACTGCCACGGTCACTACACCACGGCGCCAAAGGCGCTGGAGACTTGGCGCAACCGGCAGATCGCTGCCATTAAGGACCCTACAGCCAAGCCCAAGGTCTCGGAGCTGGTGATCAGCGACGACGAGCTGATTGAGTCGATAGAGACCAACCAGCTTAAATTGATGCGTGAGCGCGGCAGTGACCTCACCATCTTCAGCCCGCGCGCCAGCTTCATGGCGCATCACATCGGCGACTTCAACGTGTCATCGACCTGGGCTGCGATCTGCAACGAGCTCTGCTATCGCGTGTCGCAATTGTTCCCGGACAACTTCATCCCGGCCGCCATGCTGCCGCAAAGCCCGGGTGTCGGCCCCGCGACTTGCCTGAGCGAACTGGAGAAGTGTGTCAAACAGTACGGCAATGTCGGCATCAACCTGAACCCCGATCCGTCGGGCGGCCACTGGACCTCGCCGCCTTTGAGCGACAAACACTGGTACCCGATTTACGAGAAGATGGTCGAGTACGAGATCCCGGCGATGATCCACGTCAGCACCAGCTGCAACGCCTGCTTTCACACCACCGGTGCGCACTACCTGAACGCCGACACGACGGCCTTCATGCAGTGCCTTACCAGCGATCTGTTCAAGGACTTTCCGACGCTCAAGTTCCTGATTCCGCACGGCGGCGGCGCCGTGCCCTACCACTGGGGGCGTTTTCGCGGACTGGCACAGGAGCTCAAGAAGCCGCTGCTGCAAGACCATCTGCTCAACAACATCTTTTTCGACACCTGCGTCTACCACCAGAGCGGCATCGACCTGCTGACCAAGGTGATCCCGATAAACAATATCCTGTTCGCCAGCGAAATGATTGGCGCCGTGCGCGGCATCGACCCCGAAACCGGCAACTATTACGACGACACCAAGCGCTACATCGAGGCCAGCACACAGCTCGACGCCCAGCAGCGTTACCAGATCTACGAAGGCAACGCACGGCGCGTCTTTCCGCGACTCGATGCGGCACTAAGAGCCGGCAACAAATAAAGCTTATTTGGGGTCAGATCCGCGCAGCGAAGCGAAGACGGCTCTGACCCCAATTAAGCCGTGCAACTTGGAATAAACAGGATCAGCATGAACAACCTCGGAATAGTCAAACGCAACATCATCCGCGCCGACCGCGCCGTGGTCGAAAAGCTCGGCCGCTTCGGCGTCGCCACCGTGCACGAGGCGATGGGCCGGGTCGGCCTGATGCAGCCCTACATGCGACCGATCTACGCCGGGGCACGAGTTGCGGGCCCCGCCGTGACGGTTCTGCTGCATCCCGGTGACAACTGGATGATGCATGTGGTGACAGAGCAGATCCAGAGCGGCGACATTGTCGTGGCCGCGCTTTCGGCCGACAACTGCGACGGCTTCTTCGGCGATCTGCTCGCCACCTCGTTCATGGCGCGTGGTGCTACCGCGCTCGTCATCGACGCTGGTGTGCGCGATGTGAGGGAACTGACTGCCATGGGCTTTCCGGTCTGGAGCAAGGGCATTAGCGCCAAGGGCACGATCAAGGCAACGCTCGGGTCAGTCAACATCCCGGTGGTCTGCGCCGGCGCGCTCGTCAACCCCGGCGATGTGATCGTCGCCGACGATGACGGCGTGGTCGCGGTGCCGGCCGAGTGGGCGCAAAAGGTCGCCGATGCAGCCGAGGCGCGCGAAGCCAACGAAGTTGAAAAGCGCGCCAAGCTTGCCGCCGGCGTGCTGGGACTGGACATTTACAAAATGCGCGAGCCGCTGCAAAAGGCGGGCCTCAGGTACATAGATTAAGACTTTGCGGGACAGACCGCCGCCACGCAGTGGCAAGCTCTGTCCTCAACTGATTGGATGATCGAATGGATTTTCAGAAGACCCCCGGCTGGCTCGACTGGTACACCGGTCCGAGCAAGCCGCGCTTCAAATTGCCAGCCGGCGCGGTCGACGCGCACTGCCATGTCTTCGGCCCCGGCGCGCAGTTCCCGTATGCGCCGGAACGCAAATACACGCCCTGCGACGCGTCAAAGCTGCAGTTGTTCGCCTTGCGCGACCACCTGGGATTTGAGAAGAATGTGATCGTGCAGGCCACCTGCCACGGCTCGGACAACCGGGCGCTGGTCGATGCACTGGTCGCGTCCAACAACAAGGCACGCGGCGTGGCCACCGTTCATCGCGGCGTGACCGATGCTGAGTTGCAGGCGATGCATGCGGCCGGCGTGCGCGGCACTCGCTTCAACTTCGTCAAGCGGCTGGCCGACTTCACACCGCGCGAAGTACTGCTGGAGATCGCCCAACGCATTGCGCCACTCGACTGGCACGTGGTGGTGTATTTCGAGGCGCAGGACCTGCCCGAGCTGTACGACTTCTTCACCGCCTTGCCGACCACCGTGGTGGTGGACCACATGGGGCGCCCCGATGTGACACAGCCGGTGGATGGACCCGAGTTCGAGTTGTTCGTCAAGATGATGCGCGAGCATGGCAACATCTGGAGCAAGGTAAGTTGTCCCGAGCGCCTGAGCGTCAGCGGTCCGCTGGCACTGAACGGTGAGCAAAACGCCTACCGCGATGTGGTGCCGTTTGCGCGGTGCCTGGTGGAGACCTTCCCCGAGCGCGTGCTGTGGGGTACCGACTGGCCACACCCCAATCTGAAGAACCACATGCCCGACGACGGCCTGCTGGTCGACTTCATCCCGCAGATCGCGACCACACCCGAACTTCAGCACAAACTGCTGGTAGAGAACCCGAATCGTTTGTATTGGCCGGAGGAACGATGAAACCAAATCCCAGTTGCTGTCATTGCGAGCCCTTGGTTTTTAATTCCGAGCCTCTGTTTTGTCATTGCGGACTTGATCCGCAATCCATGGATGCCGGGTCAAGCCCGGCATGACAACATGTCTCTAGATAGACCCTACCTCGACGTTCCCGGCACCACCATCTTCGATGCGGAGCAGGCGCGCCTGGGCTACCACCTGAACCAGTTCTGCATGTCGCTCATGAAGGCCGCCAACCGGGAGCGGTTTAAGGCTGACGAGCGGGCCTACCTCGACCAGTGGCTGATGACCGAAGCACAGAAACAAGCGGTACTGGCGCGCGACTTGAACCGCTGCATCGCGCTGGGCGGCAACATCTACTTTCTGGCCAAGATCGGGGCCACTGACGGCAGGAGCTTCCAGCAGATGGCCGGCAGCATGACCGGCCTGAGCGAAGAAGAGTACCGCGACATGATGATTGCCGGTGGCCGCTCGGTCGATGGCAACCGCTTTGTCGGTGAAGACGGCGACGCCCAGGCGCATCGGCAGCCTCAGGGTCGAGCTAAGAAAATGAGCGCCTGACCATGGCCAGAATCACCGCCTCCGTCTACACCTCGCACGTGCCCGCCATCGGTGCCGCACTCGACCTTGGCAAGACGCAAGAACCTTACTGGCAGCCGGTCTTTAAAGGTTACGAGTTCTCCAAACAATGGATGAGAGACAACCGGCCCGACGTCATCTTTCTGGTCTACAACGACCACGCCACCGCCTTTAGCCTGGACTTGCTCCCGACCTTTGCCATCGGCACTGCGACCTCCTACGAGCCGGCGGATGAAGGCTGGGGACCGCGCCCGGTGCCGGTGGTGCAGGGTCACGCTGAGTTGGCGGCGCACATTGCACAATCCGTCATCCAGCAGGACTTCGACTTAACAATAGTCAACAAGATGGATGTGGACCACGGATTGACCGTGCCGCTGTCCTTGATGTGCGGCCAGCCCACACCGTCCGACTACCGTTGGCCATGCCCGGTGGTTCCGTTCGCCGTCAACGTGGTGCAGTACCCGGTGCCCAGCGGACGGCGCTGCTTCCATCTGGGCCAGGCGATCCGCAAGGCGGTCGAGAGTTTCGACGCAGACCTCAAGGTTCAGATCTGGGGCACCGGCGGCATGAGCCACCAGTTGCAGGGTCCGCGCGCCGGCCTGATCAACAAGGCATTCGACAATCAATTTCTGGACCGTCTGATTGACGACCCCGAGGGCCTCTCCAACATGCCGCACATTGACTACGTGCGCGAAGCGGGCTCCGAGGGCATCGAACTTGTGATGTGGCTGATCGCGCGCGGGGCCATGGCCGATGTGGCGGGCGGCGCAAAACCCAAAGTGGTCCATCGCTTTTACCATGTGCCTGCCAGCAATACCGCCGTTGGCCATTTGATTTTGGAGAATTCATGAAACCGATCAAAGTCGCCCTCGCCGGCGCCGGTGCCTTTGGCATAAAACACCTGGACGGCATCAAGAACATCGCCGGCGTCGAAGTCGTGTCACTGGTCAGCCGCGATCTGGAGAAGACCAGGGAAGTCGCTGCCAAATACGGCATTGCTCACGTCAGCACCGAGCTCGGCGACAGTCTGGCGCTGAAGGAGGTGGACGCCGTCATCCTGTGCACACCCACACAAATGCACGCCACGCAAGCCATAGCCTGCCTGCAAGCCGGCAAGCATGTGCAGGTCGAAATTCCACTCGCTGACTCCTTGCTGGGTGCGCGCGCCGTTGTGGCCTGCGCCCAAGACAGCGGTCTGGTGGCGATGTGCGGTCATACGCGCCGCTTCAATCCGAGTCACCAGTATGTGCGCAACCAAATTAGTGCCGGCAAGTTCAACATCCAGCAGATGGACGTGCAGACCTATTTCTTTCGCCGCTCTAACATGAACGCGCTGGGCCAGCCGCGCTCCTGGACCGACCACCTGCTGTGGCACCATGCCGCGCACACGGTGGATTTGTTCGCCTACCAGTGCGGCAGTCCGATTGTGAAAGCCAACGCGGTCCAGGGACCGATCCATCCGGCACTCGGCATCGCGATGGACATGAGCATCCAGCTCCAAGCTGCCAACGGTGCCATCTGCACCCTGTCGCTTTCGTTCAACAACGATGGACCTCTCGGCACTTTCTTTCGCTACATCGGCGACTCGGCCACCTACATCGCGCGCTATGACGACCTGTTCAGCGGCAAGGAAGAGAGAATCGACGTCAGTCAGGTGGCTGTGTCGATGAACGGCATCGAGCTGCAGGACCGCGAGTTCTTCGCCGCCATCACAGAGGGCCGCGAGCCCAACGCCAGTGTGGCCCAAGTGCTGCCGTGCTACCAGGTGCTGCACAATCTGGAACAACAACTCAAGACCTGAAGAACTTGTCGATCAAGCGGAGAAACTCAATGGCAACCAGCAACCCTCTACCCAAAATTCCAGGTACGACTCCCTTCGACAGTGAACAGGCCAGGAAAGGCTATGCCCTCAACAAGATGTGCTTTTCGTTCAACTCGGCCGAGAACCGCACCGAATTCCTGAAGGACGAAGACGCCTACATGCGCAAGTACAACCTGAATGCGCAGCAGGCCGACGCGATCCGCGCACGCAACGTGCTGCAGCTCATTGCGGCCGGCGGCAATGCCTACTACCTGGCCAAGTTTGCCGGCATCTTCGGCCTGGACATGCAGGACATCGGCGCCCAGCAGACCGGCATGAGCAAAGACGAATTCAAGGCCAAGCTGCGCGCAGCGGCATACCAATAGTTACGACTTCAGGAAGTTCTCATGGCAAAACTGATCGGTGGCATCGGCACCTCGCACATTCCCGCCATCGGCGGCGCGATTCACAAGGGCCTGCAGCAGGACCCGTACTGGAAGCCTTTCTTTGACGGCTTCCCTCCCATTCGAGAGTGGCTTGGCAAAGTCAAACCCGACGTTGTGGTGCTGTTCTACAACGACCACGGCCTCAACTTCTTCCTCGACAAGATGCCCACTTTCGCGGTCGGCGCGGCGCCGCAGTACACCAATGCGGACGAAGGCTGGGGCATTCCCACGCTGCCACCATTCAGGGGCGAGCTGGACCTGTCGTGGCAGATCATCAACACGCTGGTCGAGCAAGAATTCGACATCGTGAGCTGCCAGGAAATGCTGGTCGACCATGCCTGCACGCTGCCTTTGAAGCTGCTCTGGCCGCAGGAGCACTGCCCGGTCAGCGTGGTGCCGGTCTGCATTAACACGGTGCAGTTTCCCCTGCCCAAGGCCAGTCGCGTCTATGCCATGGGCAAGGCCGTGGGCGAGGCGATTGCCGCCTGGGACAGCGCCAAGACGGTCGCCGTGCTGGCCTC
Organism: uncultured beta proteobacterium; assembly: GCA_903906695.1. GTDB lineage: Bacteria > Pseudomonadota > Gammaproteobacteria > Burkholderiales > Burkholderiaceae_C > Rhodoferax. The sequence continues at coordinate 26,528 of CAIVLG010000168.1, forward strand.
GGGCGGCCTCTCGCACCAGCTCGACGGCGAGCGCGCCGGCTTCATCAACAAGGCGTTCGATCTTCAGTTCATGGAAAGCCTGTTGACCAACCCCGAGTGGTCCACCCAGTTCAGCATCCATGAACTGGTCGAAAAGGCCGGCACCCAGGGCGTCGAGTTGCTGATGTGGCTGGCGATGCGCGCCGCCCTGACCAGCGGTTCAGGCGCCGGCGTGCGCAAGGTGCACAGCAATTACCACATTCCGATTTCCAACACCGCGACCGGTCTGCTGGCGCTGGAGAAGCTGGGTTGAGGACAGGCGGAAGCAAGTGCTCGGACTCTGGTCGAGCCGGTTGTCGCCTCGAAGCCGTCCATGCCGGGCAACTGAAGGTCCATCAGGATCAGGTCACGATGATCGGTCAGGGCCAGCGCCAAACCAGTTTCGGCATCGACAGCCTGCAACACCTGATGACCAACTCGCGCCAACAACATGGCGGTCAATTTCATGTTTGTCGGATTGTCTTCAACGATCAGAATTTTGGCCATCAGATGCAGCTTTCAATGGGGCGTTGTAGGGGGTTCCAATGCGCGCTTGTCGTCCTGCTCAACCATCAGCACGACGCGTCCGTCCGGCGCCGCTGCCTCGCCAGATATCAAAGGCAGCGCGGTGCCGGCCTCACCAGCTTGGCGTAGCGGCAACCAGGCGGCAAAGATCGACCCTTCGCCTTCTGCACTGGCCACGGCGACGGTGCCACCATGGAGTTCCGCCAGCTGTTTGACCATCGCAAGGCCAAGTCCGGTGCCGCCGAACTTGCGCGCCAGGCTGCTGTCGATC
>CAIVLG010000169.1 GCA_903906695.1 uncultured beta proteobacterium
CGCGGCTATCCAGAGGTCGTTGTTACCGATGGTCAGCCCTGCGCGCTCCAGACCGCCGCGGATTTGACCGTAGTGGTGACCCACAGCGTCGGTCAGCGGCATCACCTGGATCAGTCTTTCAAGCCGCTGCAAAGTGGCAAGAGACTTCTCACGCATCTGGCTTTTTTCAGCACCGTGGCGTAGTTCGCCGAGAGTGACGACCGACATGGCAATGGCGTTGGCGCTGTGTTGCTCGAAACGCGAGCGAACCGCAGCCGGGTTGTTCTTGGCAATGTAGATGCAGATGTTTGTGTCAAGCAGGTAGCGAATCGTCATTCAGAAACTCTCCCGCTCCTGGGGTGGCGTGTCGCCGCGCCCGTCAGCCATGAAATCTGCGGGCAGTTCGGTGAGTACGTCGAAAATGGTTGCAGCGCTGGCCGGGTCCTCACGCAACACAATATCGCCGCCCTGCCGGAAGATTTGCACCCGCTCAACATCGAGACGAAATTCCTTGGGCAAACGCACTGCCTGGCTGTTGCCGGACTGAAACACTCGGGCGTAGGTCATGGTGCGTCCTTTTTCTGTTAAATATATACGCAAAGTATATACATTTGTCCGCCTGGATACAAGCGTCCTGACAGCGTCCATGGAGCCATGTGTCCATGGAGCCATGCACTGGATCCCGGGTCGAGCCCGGGATGACAGCTGAGGCGTTCGGGATGACAGTCGAACTCGCTATTTCACGTCAGAAACAGGTCACGATGGCATCACGGACGTTATGGGCCTCATCGACCAGCGGCATCCAGCGCCACTTGTCGAAGGTGGTGCAGGGATGCGAAATGCCAAGGCAGATTAGGTCCCCCACTTGCGGCGCGGCGTGCTGCGCACCGCTGCCACGCAAATAGGCGTGCTGATCGTTCAGTCCAGTAACCTTCCAGTCGGGTGGCACAGGACGCAGTTCGTCACCGCCACGATTGCCAACGAGTAGCGGGATCGGCATTTCCAAGTCGTAGGACAGGTCGCGCTTGCCCACCGCCAGAATCGCGAGTCCGGGTTCGGGGCAGGATTGAACTCGCGCCCACACCTCCATCGCTGCCTGCAAGCCACTGCCGCAACCGGTTCGTGCTGCCACCGCGCTCATCATGCGTTTGTAGTTGCCCTGGTCGTGGGTGACGTAACAGCCCGAGCGCAACAGGCCGCGCACGGGGCGTCCCAGCTTTGGCGTCAGGCGGCTGGCGACCAGATCGAAAATGGCCGAACCACCAGCGCTCAACAAGATCTCGTCACCTTCAAACAAGTCCTGCTCGACACACGCTTTGGCGACCGCGTGCACGAGGTCCATCAAGCGCTCGGCATAGGGTTGATCGTGTGTGGTATCGCCGGTCACCGCCAAGCCTTCATAGCACTCGACGCCGACCATTCGTACCGCGCGGCTGGCGTGCAGACGCACTGCCAGGGCCAGTGCAGAAGCCAGACTGCGACAACCGGTGCGCCCGCCCGACACACCGATTTCAAGCAAGACTTCAAAGGCATTGGCTCCTGAATTCTGCCTATGCCAGGCTTCGATCAACTCCAGCTGATCCACAGAGTCGATCAGGAAAATGGCGCGCAAACCGGACTCCGCTCGCTTCAACCTGTCAATGCACTGAAGATCGCCGTCGGCAAAGACCTGATTCGCAATCAGGCAGTTCCGTGCACCGGCGGCAACACCGACGCGCAGTTGCGTTACCGTGGCAAAGGTCATGCCCCAGGCACCGGCGTCGAGCTGCAGCCGGAACAGCTGCGGCGACATGCTGGTTTTGCCGTGCGGCGCCAGGTCAATTCCGCGCGCCGTCGCAAAGCGCTGCATCCAGTCAAGGTTGTGCCGCATTACATCGCGGCGAATCACGGCCAGCGGTAAGGGCAAATCGCCTTTGAGAACATTCCATCCCTGAGCACCGATCTGGGACCGACGCAAGGCCGCTCTGTCGTGCGGGAAGCCTTTGAAAGAGGAGTCGATCAAGGGATCGAGATAGTCGATCGCCTCCATCAGACCGGCCACACCACACCGTTGTCGTTCAGGATGGCGTCCAGTGGCATATCGTGGGGTTCCGGCTCGAACTCCGGCAAGAAGGCCGGGGCAAAACCCAGACCGACCGTAAAGGGACGCGGCTGCAGAGTAGCCAGCATGCGATCATAAAAACCGCCGCCATAACCCAAACGATAGCCTCCGGCCGCATATCCGACACAGCCAACAAACAACAGGGTCGGTACGATCACTTCGGTGTCTTTCGGTTTCGGGATGCCATAGGCGTCTTCTTCCATCGGACAACCGGGATACCAGGCGTGAAACTTCATGCTCTTGTGCACCTTGTCCACCACCGGTAAACCGATGCGCCTGGGCTGTGGCTGCTCTATCAACTCACCGTCTTCTTTCCAGCGGTGCAGTGCCGGAAGTGGATCGAATTCGCCCTTGATCGGCCAATAGGCCCCAATCACCGTATCGGGGCGGCCGACCAGCCAGATGCGCATGACTTGCTGCAGTAAATCGGAGCGTTGTCGTCGATCGGGGAGGCTCAAACGTTGTTCAATCAGGCTTTTGCGCAGGGCTTTTTTTTTCCGCGCTTGTTCTTCCCCAGAGTTATCCATAATCACCCCATGCAGTTTCGCCCCATTTTGACATCGATCGCGATCACGGGGTGCCTCGCCCTGGCGCCGCTTTCTTCAAGCCACGCCCTGACCAGCACGCCAGACAAAACCGCGTCGGACGACTTGATGCTGGAGATGAACCAGGCCTTCAAGAAGGGCAATAGCAAACGCCTGACGGCGCTGCTGCCGCAGGTCCGCGGCCATACGCTTGAACCCTGGGCGGCCTACTGGGAACTGCGTGCCCGTCTTGACACTGCGGCGCCGGAGGAGGTTCAGCATTTCTTTGCCCGGTATCCAGGTACCTACCAGGAAGACCGGCTGCGCAACGACTGGCTACTGCTGCTGGGTCAGCGCCGCTATTGGACCGACTTCGCCGCCGAGCTGTCACGCTTTCGCATGAACGATGACCGTGAAGTGCGTTGTTACAGCTTGGCTCTCGATCCCTTGCCAGATAACCCCGAACTGCCCAGCGAATTCAAACGCCAGTGGTACGAACAAAAGGAAGCGGACGACGCTTGCGCCTATGCGGCAGCTCATCTCTATGAAGCAAAACGACTGACCGATGCCGATATCTGGCGCAAGGCGCGCCTGGCCATGGAGGCCAACCGGCCCAAACTCGCCAAAGTGGCGGCGACCATCATTTCACCGGCAGCTGCAGCTCCAATCGACGAGCTCAGCAACCAGCCGGCACGCTTTCTGACCAGGCGCATCGTTGCCTTCAGACAGGTGGCCAAAGAGGAAGTGGTGCTGGCGTTGATTCGCCTGGCGTCCAGCGACCCCGACAAGGCCGCCGGCTCGCTGGAAAAGTATTGGGCTTTGTACCTGAGCCAGGAACAACGCTCCTGGGTCTGGGGCGTCATCGGCAAACAGGCGGCGCAGCATCCTGCAGGTCATGCCTATGACTATTTTGAAAAGACCCGGGACGCAGATCTTGACAACGACCATCTGGGTTGGAAAGTGCGCGCTGCGCTGCGCCAGGGAGATTGGAAGATGGTGCTGGGCGCGACCCAGGCTATGAGCGGGGAGGCGCGCCAGGATTCGACCTGGGTCTATTGGCAGGCGCGCGCCCTGAAGCAATTGGGCAAGTCCGATGCCGATCGCAACGCAGCCACCCAACTGTTCGACAGCATTGCTGGCGTGCGTGGTTTCTACGAACAGCTGGCGCTTGAAGAACTGGGGCGTCGCATCAGTGTGCCGGCGTCGCCGGCGCCGTTGACCGCGCTGGAAAAGGAGAGCGCGCGCCTGAATGCAGGATTGAATCGCGGCCTCTACGCGATTCAAATCGGTCTGCGCGGCGAAGGCGTGCGTGAGTGGAATTACCACGCCAATTTGCACAATCGCGGCGGGCTGAGCGAGCGCGATTTGCTGGCGGCGGCCGATCTGGCCTGCCAGCGACAAGTCTGGGACCGTTGCATTTCCACCAGCGAGCGCACGCGCTCCCTGATCGATTTCGAGCAGCGCTTTCCGATGCCGCACAAGGATGCGCTGCTGCAACGCGCCGCACAAATCGGTATCGATCCGGCTTTTGTCTATGGCCTGATCCGGCAGGAGAGCCGATTCGTGATGGACGCGCAATCGGGTGTCGGGGCGGCCGGCCTGATGCAGGTGATGCCGGCCACCGCGCGCTGGACCGCCAGGAAGATTGGTCTGACCGACTTCAAGCCGCAGCAGATCAACGACCGGGACACCAATATCGCCATTGGTACCGGCTACCTCAAGCTCGTGCTCGACAACTTCGACGGCTCGCTGCCGCTGGCTGCCGCAGCTTACAACGCCGGTCCGAGCCGCTCCAGAAGCTGGCGCGGAGCGAGCGGCGCGGCACCTCTGGAAGCGTCGATCTGGGCCGAAAACATTCCCTTTGCCGAGACACGTGACTACGTCAAAAAAGTGCTGGCCAATACAACCAGCTATGCGGCGCTGATCAGCGCTCAGCCACAGTCGCTGAGAAGCCGCCTGGGCCTGATCGGACCGAAAGACGCCAGAGCAGGCGAGGCAGACCCCGATTTGCCATGACGAATTTGCATGTATGAACTGGAGAAAGCGATGCTGAAACTGATCATTGGCAACAAGAACTACTCGTCGTGGTCGATGCGGGCCTGGGTTCTTCTCAAGCAGGCAGGGATCCCATTCGAAGAAGTGATGGTGCGTTTTGACGCGTTCGACACGGGTTCTTCCTTCAAGAAGACCGTTGCCGAATTGAACCCGGTTGGCAAGGTGCCGGTCCTGATCGATGACACTCTGGTGATCTGGGACACGCTGGCGATCGCGGAATGTCTGGCAGAGCAATTCCCCGACAAGCTGCTCTGGCCAGCAGACCGGGCGGCGCGCGCCAGGGCCCGCAGCGTATGCGCTGAGATGCATGCCGGCTTCACTGGTTTGCGCAGCCATTGCCCAATGAACATCGAAGCCTCGCTGGCGGATGCGGGCAGGCTGGTCTGGCGCGACAAGCCAGCGGTGCGCCCTGAAGTTGAACGTCTGGCGGAGATGTGGCAAGGCTTGCTGAAGGAGCACGGCGGACCGCTGCTGTTCGGTCGCTTCAGCATCGCAGACGCCTACTTTGCGCCGGTGTGCACGCGCCTCAAGACCTACGCGCTGCCGGTTCCGCCAATGATCGCTGACTATGTGGAACAGATCCATGCTTTGCCGGGCGTGCAGGCGTGGATTGCTGGCGCATTGGCAGAGCAGGACTTTCTGCCCTTCGAAGAGCCCTATCGTTTGAAACGCTGACATGCAGATTTACCTGGTCGGCGGTGCGGTGCGCGACGCACTGCTCGGGCTGCCGCTGCAAGACCGCGACTGGGTGGTTGTGGGCGGCACGCCACAGGCACTGATTGCAGAGGGCTACTTGCCAGTCGGCAAGGACTTTCCCGTGTTTCTGCACCCAAAGACTCACGAAGAATATGCACTGGCCCGCACCGAGCGCAAGACCGCACCGGGCTACCACGGCTTCGAGGTCCATGCGGCACCTGACGTAACGCTGGAACAGGACTTGGCACGCCGTGATCTGACCGTCAATGCCATGGCAATGGCAGTGGGCTCGAACGGGCTTGACGAGCCGATTGATCTGACCAAGGCAGAACTGATCGACCCCTATGGCGGTCGCCAGGATGTGGCGCAGAAGGTATTCAGACACGTCACCTCCGCCTTTCGCGAAGACCCGGTGCGCATCCTGCGCGTGGCCCGGCTGGCGGCGCGCTTTGCGGACTTCACGCTGGCCACCGAAACACTGCAGTTGATGCGTGAGATGGTTGAGGCTGGCGAAGCGGACCATCTGGTGCCGGAGCGCGTCTGGCAGGAACTGGCTAAAGGCCTGATGGAAATCAAACCCTCACGCATGTTTGCGGTGCTGCGCGACTGCGGAGCGCTGGCGCGACTGCTGCCCGAGGTCGACCGCCTGTGGGGCGTGCCGCAGCGCGCTGACTACCACCCGGAAATTGACACCGGCGTGCACCTGATGCTGGTGCTCGACATCAGTGCCCGGCTGCAGGCTTCGCTGACGGTGCGTCTGGCCTGCCTGTTTCACGACTTGGGCAAAGCCACCACGCCAGTTGACATGCTGCCCAGGCATCACGGGCATGAGGCGCGCAGTGAACGCCTTCTCAAGGGCATCTGCGAGCGGCTGCGCGTACCCACCGTATGCCGCGAACTGGCCGAGGTGGTGGCACGTGAACATGGCAACATTCACCGCAGTGGCGATCTTGGCGCTGGCGCGCTGGTTCGGCTGCTGCAGCGCTGTGACGCCTTTCGCAAACCCGAGCGCTTGCGTGAAGTGCTGCTGGCCTGTGAATGCGATGCACGGGGGCGCTTGGGAATGAGTGAGTCGCCCTATCGGCCGGCAGCACGTCTGATCGCCGCATTGGTGGCGGCGCAGAGCGTCGCCACCAATGTGATCGCTGAAAACGCCATGGCTGCCGGGTCTGACGGCAAAGCCGTGGGAGCGCTCATCCAGCAAGCCCGCATCGCAGCGATTCAAGCCAGCGTGTCGTCAATCGACCGTCCTTCCACATAAACATCGAGCACTTTGAGATCGCGATCCAGCAGCACCACATCGCCCCAACAACCGGCGGCCAGACGGCCTCGATCAGTGACGCCAAGGTAATCGGCAGCGTGGGTCGAGACGCGACGCGATGCCTCCATCAGATCCAAACCGATCTCGTTCACCAGGTTGCGAAAGGCCTGGTCCATGGTCAGCGTCGAACCGGCCAAAGTCCCGTCGGCCAGACGCACACCACCGAGGCACTTGGTCACCGTATGGCGACCCAGTTTGTACTCACCATCGGGCATGCCGGCTGCGGCTGTGGAGTCGGTCACGCAGTACAGGCCAGGTATGGCCCGCAGCGCCACACGGATCGCACCGGGATGCACGTGGATCAGGTCGGGAATGATTTCGGCGTGCTTCGCGTGCGCCAGCGCGACGCCGACCATGCCGGGAGCGCGGTGATGCAGGCTGCTCATCGCGTTGAACAAGTGGGTGAAGCCAGCAGCCCCTTTGGCCAAAGCTTGCAAACCCTCTTCATAGGTCCCAAGGGTGTGACCGATCTGAACGCGAAAGCCGGCTGCGCAGAGGGACTCGAGGATGTCCATGTTGCCCGGCACTTCCGGCGCCAGCGTAATCAGGCGGATTGGAAAAAGACCGTTCAACTGCTGTAGCTCGCTGGTCTGCACCGGCCGCGTGAAGTCGGGTTGCGCACCCAGTTTTCCGTTGTTGATGTAAGGCCCTTCCAGATGCACCCCCAAGACACGGGCGCCGCCAAGGTGGCTTTTCAGACCAAAGGCACGCATGGCTGAAAACGCCAATTCCAGATCAGGCATCGGAGCGGTCATGGTGGTCGCCAGCAAGGCCGTAGTCCCATGCCTCGCATGCAACTCGCTCACGCGTGCCATTGCATCACCCCCCTGCATGATGTCGCGCCCGCCACCGCCGTGCACGTGCAGATCGACAAAGCCAGGAATTACCAGCGGTACTCTGGAATTGCGAACCTGAGTTTCGGCCAAGTCGGTGCCGGTGACTCCAAGCACCCGGCCATCATCGCCAAACTCGATCTGGCCGCTGACAAAACCGCTTGGCGTGAGAATATTGCCAGAGATCCGCTTCATACCAGTTAGACCACCAAGGCCAAGGCGCCAAAGTCCCCGACCTGCGCGCCGAGGCCCGCAGACACCAGTTCGCAGCCGTCGGTCAAGGCGGGCAATTTGCCCTGGACGCCAGAGCGCAACTTGGGCAACAAGAGTTCACGGTGATGCCAGTACACACTGCCCCCAATGCTGATGCGCTGCAAATCAAGTGTCACGATCAGGTTGTAGAGGGCGCGCCCCATGACGCGGCACAGTTCATCCACAATGACTTTGGCAAGCGCATCGCCAGCGTAGTGAGCTGCGAACAGTGCAGCGGAGTCGGCGAACCCGACCTGTCCGAATCGACGCGCAATGGCATTGCCTGCCACCAGCGCTTCGACGTCACCGACATTGCCGCAACCGCACAGTGCTTCGTCGTTGTCGCTTACAAACAGATGGCCGGCGTGGCCAGCGTTGCCGTTCTTGCCGCGCAACACGCGGCCATCGACGCACAAACCCATTCCAATGCCGGTGCTCCAGGTGACGTAGGCGCAGTTCGCCAGCGGCAGGCCATTGAGCTGCAAAGCGCCCCAGCGCCGCTCCGCTTCCAGCGCTGCGATGCCGTCGTTCTCGACCCGGACAGCGGGGAACGCGAGGCGCAAAGGCTCTTCCAGCAAGGCAGTGAGCCAGCCATTGGGCAGTCCACGGCCCTGACCCGCAAGACCACCGCAAATATTGGGCGCGGCCAGTTCCACCATGCCCCGGTGCAAGGCAAAAGGCCCGCAGGATGCCACACCCACGGCTGCCAGACTGTCGGTCCCAATACCGGCTGACTCGCAGCTCTGCCCAATCAATCGAATGACTTGCAGTGCCAGCGCACCGCGCTCACCCTGCTTGATAGTCGGCTCGGCGACTCGCCCACGCAAGCCCTGCGTATCCGCGATGCTGACTGCCACTTTGGTGCCGCCGACATCAACACAGGCCACCGGTGCTGTGCCGTCGGGCCAGTTCATGCTGCCAACCGGAAAGTGTTTGTCGATCACAGCGTATCGGTCCGGTCACCCTGCACAAATCCCATCGCCTGCCATGGTTCACCCTTGTACAACCCGATGGCCTTGAACAGTTCGCCCATTTCGTGCTCCATGATCAGTCGTTGTGCATGCACGCGCTCTGCCAGCGATGCATCTTCAAGCAAACCGACCAGCCCGCAATTGATCAAAAACCGCGCCTGCGTGCAATAACCCAGCACTCCCAGACCCGCCTCCTGAGCGGCCAGCGCGATGCCGGTGAAATTGACATGAGCCGTGATGTCCTTGAGTCCAACCGCCCGCAGGGGATCGGGGTCCGACTGATGATCGCGGTGACACATCACGGTGCCCATGTGACGCTGCGGATGGTAGTACTCGTGCTCCGGAAAACCGTAATCAATCAGGAACACGGCACCCACGCCGAGCTTGTCGGCCAGGGTGCGGATAAAGGATTCGGCCTGCGGGTGGATCTCGGTCAGATAGTCTTGCTCGCCCTCGATCTCGCAGGGTGGGCGCAACTCGGTGCGACGTTCGCTCCAGACAAATGACATGGCTCGGTCGTCGCGCGCTGATGGCAGTGTGGAATTCAAACCAACGCCGCGCTCGTACCAAACACCCCCGACGCGCGAGAGCAACTTGACCGGCATGGCATCAAGCACCTCATTGCCGATCACCACGCCTTGCATGCTGTCCGGTAACTGATTCACCCAACGCACCGTGTGAGCGTACTTTTCAAGAATCTGCTGCTGGCGCACACGCAATGTGCCCGACAAGTCAACGATGCTATAGCGTGGCAGCGGCAAGCCGAGAGCTTCCAAGCTGGCCAGCACTTGGAGCGCCAGGGCGCCGGAGCCGGCGCCAAACTCCCAGATCTCGCTCGTTTGCGTCAGCTCCAGCGCTTGCGCAATCTGGTTCGTCAAGGACTGACCAAACAGCGGCGTCATCTCCGGAGCAGTGACAAAATCGCCGCCCTTGCCCGATGCGCTGCTTGTGCCTGCATCAGGCATGCTGCCGAACTTGACGCTGTCGTTGGCGTAATAACCCAGGCCCGGCGTATAAAGGGCCAGCGCCATGAACTCGTCAAAGCCGATCCAACCGCCGCGCTCGGCGATGGTTCGTGCCATGTGGTCCTGCAGGGCGCCCGTTAAACTCTGGGTTGTTGTCATCACGGCCTGAATTGTCCACCAATGTCCGCCTCTGCACCCGCTCGCACGGTCCTTGTCACTGGCGCCGCCAAGAGACTGGGACGCGAAATTGCGCTTGCGCTGGCGAAAGACGGCTGGCAGGTCGCAGTGCATTACCGTGATTCAGTGGAAGACGCCTGCAAAACCAGCGCTGATTGCGCCCGGTTGGCCGGCACCAGCGCCGCATTTCGCGCCAACCTGAATAACGAGGCGGCAGTCCGCAATTTGCTGCCCAAAGTGATAAAGCACTTTGGCCGGATCGATGCGGTCGTGAACAGCGCCTCTACCTTCGAATACGACAACGCGGCAAGCTTCAGCTTCGCTTCCATGGAAAAGCACCTGCGCAGCAACACTGGCGCGGCGATCATTCTGGCTGGAGCCCTGCATGCGCATGTCCTTGACCAGCAAGGTTCAGGCACTGCCGATGGGCACAAGCCGCTCGGCGTGGTGGTCAATCTGCTGGACCAGAAACTGTGGAACCAGAACCCTGACTTTTTCAGCTACACCTTGTCCAAGGCGGCACTCGAAGCCGCCACCAGCATGCTGGCGATGGCGCTCAGCCCCGAGCTTCGGATCGTCGGCGTCGCGCCCGGCCTGACCCTGACAAGTCATTTGCTGAGCGAAAAGAAATTCGAGGCGCTGCACCGCCTGTCACCACTAGGCCGTTCCTCTACTGCTGCTGATGTTGCCGCCACTGTCAAGTTTGCGATCGACAATCAGTCCATCACAGGCACCACGCTGCTGGTCGATGGCGGCCAGCACTTGATGAAATTCGAACGTGATTTTTCGGTGCTGGGATAAACACCATGTCACCTACCCAAGGCAATCAGACCCTGACGCTCACCGGCTTGCGTTTCAACGCCAGCCTGGGCATTTTGGAGCTTGAGAAATCCGCGCCACAACCGATCCAGGTCGATGCCGAACTCAATCTTGGCAGACAACCCCTGCTGCCGCACGATGACGATATCAAGCGCGTGCTCGACTACCGCAAGGTGCGCCAGATCATCATCAACGAATGCACTGCCGAGCACGTGAATTTGCTGGAAACCCTGATCGGCAAACTCGCGCACCGTTTGCTGCAATTGCCCGGCGTGCTGGGAGTGCGCGTCAAGATTGCCAAACTGGAGATTTTTGAAGATTGCGAGGTGGCGATTCGGGTTGAAACCGGGGTTTGGTGATTTCCCCCACTCACACCCCCCGCCCTCTCCCGCCCCGCCGGGCGGAAGAGGGAGCCAACAGCCCTATTTGGCCGCGTGTTTGAACAAGGGAAGTACACGTGCGGCGGTGCGTTGACATTTCGATTCTTTGGGAATGCAAAGTTGATCGTGCAAGACAACAGGATATAGAAATCAAGGGGAGGAGAAATTGTGAGTCTTGCTGTCCTTGTCATCGATGTTCAGCGCTGTCTGTGCGAAGGGGAATATGCGACTTTCGATTCATCCGGAATCATCGACCGCATCAACCTGGTCACATCACGGGCCAGAGTCGCTGGAGCGCTTGTGGTGATCATCCAACACGAGTCGAAGTCAGGGCCGCTCACCCATGGAAGTCAAGGATGGCAGCTGGCGCCTGAGCTGGACACAGCCACGACGGACACGCTGCTTCGCAAGACTGCAGCAGATTCATTTCATCGCACGAATCTGGACGCGCTTTTGAAAGAACACGACATCACCGAACTCGTCATTTGTGGCATGCAAACAGACTTTTGCGTAGATACGACAACACGGCGAGCTCTGGCACTTGGATACCCTGTGGTGCTGGTATGCGATGGCCACACCACATTGAATAACCGACACTTGTCTGCGGCTCAAATCATTGAGCACCACAACGAAACTCTTTCCAACATCAGCAGCTTCGGTCCTGTCGTTCGACTTGCGCGTGCTCAAGAGGTAAATTTTGTCGCCTAGTCGCAAGACCAGACCATGCTCCAAAGCGTGCCCTATTCGGCATTTGATCGCTCTTAAATTGGCTTGGTTCCAGTGACAGACGCTTCGCACGAATGGTCTACCCGCAACGTGACTTGGCGCGTGTACTTCCTTCGTTGAAACACGCGGCCAAATAGGGCTGTTGGCGCCCTCTTCCGCCCGGCGGGGCGGGAGAGGGCGGGGGGGGTGTGAGTGGGGGAAAAGCAGCGTTGCCTTACAATTCACCCGTTGTAAGGAATACGCATGACAGAATCCACTATCACCGCCAAGGGTCAAACCACGGTTCCGGCTGACATCCGGCAGGCTATCGGGGGCGCTCCTGGTACGCGGCTGGTTTGGCACTCTCTCAATGACGGGCGTCTCTTTGTGCGCGTCAAGAACAAGTCTGTGCTGGATTTGAAGGGCATGCTCACAGCATCGAAAGGCAAGCACGTGACCATTGAGGATATGAAGCCTTGAGTGTCGTCGGCTCCCTCGATACCAATCTGCTGGTACGTCTGATTGTTCGTGATGACGAAGCTCAGACTGTGCTCGTTGCAAAGTTGCTTGATCGGCATGCACGTCGATCGGAGAGTCTTTGGGTACCGGTCACGGTGATGCTGGAACTGGAGTGGATTCTGCGCGCCAGGTACAAGTTCAGCAAGGCCGAAGTGATCCGGGCTTTGTCCTCCCTGCTGACGACGATGGAACTGGTCTTTGAGTCAGAAGGCGCCTTGGAACAGGCTCTCGCAAACTATGAAGAGGGCGGCACAGACTTGGGTGAATATCTCCACTTGGCACTCGCCCAATACGGACTCGCACTTCCGTTCTGGACTTTTGACGCCAAGGCATCCAAGGCGGTAGGCGCGAGGCTATTGAAAACCTGATCGCGGTCTGTCGATAGCGTGCCGTAGCGCTTGCACTCCCATCGTTCCAACACGTGGCCAAATAGGGCTGTTGGCTCCCTCTTCCGCCCGGCAGGGCGGGAGAGGGCGGGGGGAGTGAGCGGGGGAAAGATCGCAAATTAAGAGAAAATCGCTCCATGAAACCCAGGATCGAACTCGAAACCCACAAGCTGGAAAAGCGCCTTTGCCGTCAGGTCGGTCAGGCCATCATCGACTTCAACATGATCGAAGAGGGCGACCGCGTGATGGTCTGCGTCTCGGGTGGCAAGGACAGCTATGGCCTGCTCGACATTTTGCTCAAATTGCAAGCGCGGGCACCGATCCGATTCGAGCTGATCGCCGTCAACCTGGACCAGAAGCAACCCGGCTTTCCGGCACACATCCTGCCGGACTACCTGAAGAATCTTGGCGTCGAATTTCACATCGAAACGCAGGACACCTACAGCGTCGTGAAAAAAGTGATCGCTGAAGGCAAAACCATGTGCAGCCTGTGCAGCCGCTTGCGCCGCGGCATTTTGTATCGCGTGGCCGACGAGTTGAAGGTCACCAAGATTGCGCTGGGTCACCACCGCGATGACATGCTGCAGACTTTCTTCCTCAACATGTTTTTCGGCGGCAAGCTCAAGGCCATGCCACCGAAACTGGTGAGTGACGACGGTGGCCATGTCGTGATCCGGCCGCTCGCCAATGTGGCCGAGAAGGACCTCGCACGCTGGGCGCTGCACCGCGAGTTTCCCATCATTCCCTGCTCTCTGTGCGGCAGCCAGGAGAACTTGCAGCGCCAGCAGATCGGCAACATGCTGCGTGAATGGGAAATCAAATATCCGGGACGCATCAAGAGCATGTTCACCGCGCTGCACAACGTGGTTCCCTCGCACCTGATGGATGCCGCGCAGCACAACTTCAGGGACATCAGGATCACGGGTGTGCCCGACGCGGACGGCGACAAGGTCTTTGACGATGAAGAATTTGCCCTTCCGTCAATTCCCGAACTGCAGGTCCTCACGGTGTAAATCATGCTCGCCACCCGAATCATCGCCCTGCGCCACGGTGAAACCGCCTGGAACGTTGACGCCCGCATACAGGGACGACTCGACATTGAGCTCAATGAAACCGGTCGTTGGCAGGCGCGCCGCGCGGCACAGGCATTGGCGGGCGAAGAGATTGACGGCGTCTACTCAAGCCATCTGCTGCGTGCGGCGGAGACGGCACGTACCATTGCAAGGGCCATCGGACAGTCGGCACAGTCCGTCGAGGCCTTGTGCGAACGCGGTTTTGGTGTGTTTGAAGGAAAGACCTTCCCCCAGATTGAAGCCATCTGGCCGGAGCAGGCCCTGCGCTGGCGCAAGCGTGATCCGCAGTGGAAGCCTGAAGGCGGGGAATCGCTGCAGGACTTGCAGCGGCGCATCGTGAATGCCACCGCCGAATTGGCTGAGCGTCACCTCGGGAAGCAAATTGTGCTGGTAGCCCACGGTGGCGTGCTCGACGTGCTGTATCGCACCGCCACCGGCCAGGATCTGCAAGCCCCACGCAGCTGGAACCTTGGCAACGCCACCATCAACCGCCTGCTGTGGACTCCCGATGGCTTGACGCTGGTCGGCTGGGCCGATACGCGACATCTCGAAGACGATAAGACACTTGATGAAACCAGCGCTTGATTGCACGCAGCGCGCGGCAACCGACGATGTTCGCAGCCCGGAACTGATATATCTCGCAGCCGCGGCAATGGCAATCGTCAGCAGCGTGATGGGCTGGACCGTCATGCACTTTGTTTTCAAACCTTTGACGATGCTGCTGGCCATCGGACTGGTCCTGGTCAGAGCCCGGCGATCGGGAGATGTAGGGCAACCCGACGTCCTGCTGGTAGCAGCACTGGTGGCCTCGCTGGCGGGCGATGTATTCCTGATGCTACCGGGTGGCTACTTCATACCGGGGCTGGCTTCGTTTCTGATCGCGCATCTTTTTTATATCGCCCTTTTCCAACAGGGCGTACCTTGGTTTCCGAGCCGCTTGGCACTGGGGGCAGCGCTGACTGTAGGTGCTGCCATGTATGGTTGGGTTTGGCTTAGCCTGAATGACCCATTGCTCAAAGTTGCAGTAGCCAGCTACGTCACCGTGATTTCCATGATGGTCGCGCAGGCAATTGGCCGCGCCACCATGCGCAGGAACGCAAGATCGACCGCTATCGCTCTCGGCGCCTGCATCTTCATGCTGAGCGACTCGCTGATTGCCATCAACCGATTTGTGCAGCCAGTGCCGCTGGTCTCGTTGTGGGTGCTGACAAGCTACTACATGGCGCAGTTCTTGATGGTGCACAACTTGACATCGAAATCGCCCTGAGACGCGCCATATCAGGCGTCAAACAAGTCAGTGTCGTTCTTCGGCGGAGTCACACCAAGATGCCGATATGCCGCCAGTGTGGCGATTCGGCCGCGCGGCGTGCGCTGCAGATAGCCTTGCTGAATCAGATAAGGCTCTATCACGTCTTCAATGGTCTCGCGTTCTTCACCAATGCTCGCGGCTATGTTGTCGAGGCCGACCGGTCCGCCATCAAAGCGGTGAATCACGGCCTCAAGCAGCTTGCGGTCCATCAAATCAAAGCCCTGCGGGTCGACGTCAAGCATGGCCAGCGCGCGGTTGGCAATGTCCAGCGTGATTTCTCCCGCGCCTTTGACATCGGCAAAATCGCGCACCCGGCGCAATAGCCGGTTGGCAATGCGCGGTGTGCCACGTGAGCGTCGCGCGATCTCGAAACCGCCTTTGTCGTCGGTCGAGACCTTGAGCAGGCCGGCACTGCGACGCACAATCAACGCCAATTCGTCGGGTGAGTAGAACTCCAGGCGCGCCACGATGCCAAAGCGGTCGCGCAAGGGGTTGGTCAGCATGCCGGCGCGGGTCGTGGCGCCCACCAATGTGAAGGGCTGCAAATCGAGTTTGATGGAACGCGCCGCCGGCCCCTCGCCAATCATGATGTCGATCTTGTAGTCTTCCAGCGCCGGGTAAAGAATTTCTTCCACGACGGGTGAGAGGCGATGAATTTCATCGATGAAAAGTACGTCGTTCTTTTCCAGATTGGTCAGCAAGGCGGCCAGGTCTTTCGGCTTTTCAAGCACCGGACCGCTGGTCTGGCGCAAGTTGACGCCCAACTCATGCGCAATGATGTGCGACAGCGTGGTCTTGCCCAGGCCAGGCGGTCCGAACAACAAAACGTGATCCAGCGCTTCGTCGCGCATTTTGGCAGCGCTGATGAAAATCTCCAGCTGCTCGCGCACCTTGACCTGGCCCACATACTCGTCCAGCAGCTTGGGCCGCAGTGCGCGCTCCACGGCCTCCTCGTTCGGCGAGGCCGGTGCAGCAGACAGCATGCGTTTCGCAGGCGGTAGGCTGAAATCGTCGGTTTGGATGCTCACGGTGCTGAAGTGTCTGAATCAGGTCTGACTATAGCCTTCGGCAACTTGTTGGCTGGCAGCGAGAACACTATTTTGGAGCATTTTCAGACTCGCGACAGCGCCTTGAGCGCCAGCTTGATACCGTCACTGACGCCCACATCGGTCGGCAGTGCTTTGAGTGCGAGCGCGGCTTCCTTGTCGCTGTAACCCAGCGCCAGCAGGGCCTGCAGGATATCGGCCTGGGCGGCGCTGGACACATTGGCGGATAGGCCAAGGTCCGGCCCGAGCTTGCCTTTGAGTTCCAGTAGCAAGCGCTCCGCCGTCTTCTTGCCAATGCCGGGCACCTTGATCAGGCGCCCTGCTTCCTGCAAGGTCACCGCCTGCGCCAGCTCGCCGACGCTCATACCTGACAATACCGACAGTGCGGTCCGTGGGCCGACGCCGGAAATCTTGATCAGTTGGCGAAAGGCTTCGCGCTCCTGGGCGCTGGAAAAACCGTACAGAATCTGGGCATCCTCGCGCACCACAAAGTGGGTCAGCAGACTCACCTTCTCGCCGAGGTCCGGCAGGTTGTAAAAGGTACTCATGGGCACCTGAACGTCATAGCCCACGCCGTTGCAGTCCACCAGCACCTGGGGTGGATTTTTGTCACTGAGGGTGCCCGTCAGTTTGCCGATCATTTATTGCCTATCATGGATAACCCCTTTCAGGAATTATCAACTTGATTCTCAGACACCTGTTTTCTCCGCTCAACAACACCCGCCTGACCCATCTGTGCGGCCCCATGGACGAGCATCTGCGCACCATTGAGCTGGCGTTGCAAGTCAAAATTGCCCATCGGCACGAGCAATTCAAGGTCGATGGCGGCAAGCTCAATGCAAAACGCGGTATGGAACTGCTGCAGGCGCTCTATGAGTTGGCCGCGCGCCCGATCGCTGCCGAGACTTTGCAGTTGATGCTGGCCGGCGATGCCAACATGGACGATTCCGGAGCTCCAGCACTAAAGACAAAACGCAGCGATCTCAAGCCCCGCACGATCAACCAGGCCAGCTACCTGGACAATATTGCCAGCCACGACATCAGCTTTGGCATCGGCCCGGCCGGCACCGGCAAGACCTATCTTGCCGTGGCCTGTGCCGTGGATGCGCTGCAGCGCAGTGCGGTCCAGCGTATTGTGCTGACCAGGCCCGCAGTGGAAGCCGGAGAGCGACTTGGCTATCTACCGGGCGATCTGGCCCAAAAAATAGACCCCTATCTGCGCCCCTTGTACGACGCCTTGTACGACCTGATGGGTTTCGAGCAAGTACAAAAGGCGCTGGAACGCCAGACGATTGAAATTGCCCCGCTCGCTTTCATGCGAGGGCGCACCTTGAACGCTGCTTTTGTCATTCTGGATGAAGCGCAAAACACCACTCCAGAACAAATGAAGATGTTCCTGACTCGCATCGGCTTTGGTTCCAAAGCGGTGGTCACTGGCGACGTGAGCCAGATTGATTTACCCAAGACCCAACTCAGCGGGCTGATCGACGCCGAGCGTGTACTCAGACGCGTCAAGGGCATCGCCATCTGCCGCTTCACGAGCGCCGATGTGGTACGCCACCCGCTGGTGGCGCGCATCGTCGATGCCTATGACGCTCCACGCAACCGAAGCGCGCTGCCCTCCTGAATCATGCTCAAGCATCTGACCCTTTCACTGCAATTTGGCCAGATCCCGAACGCAGCACTGCACCGCGCGGCGCTGCCACGCCACAAGGTTTCGCGCTGGATTCGCCATGCGCTCGAAGGAGATGCCGAGATCACCGTGCGCATCGTGGATAGCGACGAAGGCCGACGCCTGAACCGCGACTACCGTCACAAAGACCGTGCCACTAACGTCCTGACCTTTGACTATGCGCAACAACCTGTCATCGCCGCCGATCTGGTGCTGTGCGCGCCGGTCGTGGCGCAGGAAGCCCGGGACAACGGCAAGACACTGCAGGCCCATTACGCGCATCTTCTGGTCCATGGAACCTTGCACGCGCAAAGCTGGGACCATGAAACGAGCGAGCAGGACGCGCTGGAGATGGAGGCACGCGAGACCCTCATCCTTGGCAGGCTTGGGTTCGAAAACCCCTACCAGGGATGAAGTTGCGAGCCGGTCTTTGACTCTTACTGGGCCAGAATCCAGCCGATCAGATTCTTGATCTCGGCTGCGTCCTTGGTGGCGACCACCTTGTGCTCTTCTTCCGTACCGTCCTGCTGTTTGACTTTGGGTGCCTTGGTCAAAACATCGATCAGTTTCGCTTCAGCATCGGCCTTGCCTTTGTATTTTTCAGCAATCTTCTTGTAGGAAGATGCCTTCTTGTCCTTGTCAATGGCGTGGCATTTCAGGCAGTCGCTCTTCTTAGCCAGAGCGGACGCGGCATCGGCGTTGACCGCAGCGCAGGATGCTCCAGAAAACGTTGCCGCTGCGATACCAAGGACTGAAAGCGCAATCAGTTGGTGAGGAGTCGAAAGTTTCATTGCGAAGTTTCCCTTCATAGTTCAATTGCTTCCGTGTATCGGAGAAAGGCTCCGACCACAGCCCGCCGATCAGAGGACGCCGACGGACACCGCGTCATTTTGCGCGGATTCCGGCGTTTCTTTGGCAACAAATGAGGAGTCTCTGATCTGGGTCAATGCAAATGCAGCGCCAGCAAATCGCGTCTGCTTCGTTCCATTCTCAATGGCTGCCAGCGTGCTGTACGAGGAATCAAATTCGCTGCACAAAAAAAATGTGCTTGGCGCTGACTGCGCTTCCCCATGACTGCACTAGGAACCCCTCGGTTTTACGAAAAATGTGTATTGAAAACTTGTACTTGAAGAGTCAAGGAACTCGTCAAAAGAAGCTGCTTCATGTTCAATGTATTGATGTAACTTGTTGATATAAAAGAAATTTTATTCACAAATGAGAATGTGGCACAAGGGTTGCTTTTGAACTTCAGCAAACACAAGGAAGAAGAGGTAAGTCAAATGAACCAAACAACCAACATTCTCGTGGTGGACGATGAGGAAGTCGTCCGACTCAGTTATCTAAGGGCACTTGCAGGCGAGAGCTGCAATGTGGAGTTGGTCAAGAATGGCAGGGATGCCCTGCAGAGGATGGGTCAGCACCCGTTTGACGTTGTGTTACTGGACCAGCGCATGCCGGGAATGGACGGCATGTCCGTTCTCAGGACCATCAAGGAAAAATGGCCAGAGAGCGAGGTCATCATGATTACCGGCTACCCGGCGGTTGAAGCCGCGAAGGAAGCGGTCACGCTCGGCGCGTACGACTACCTGGCCAAACCTATAGGACCGGACGATGTCGTCAATGCTGCCAACGGTGCAATGATGCACAAGAAATGGATGCTGCGCTGCGATCAAAAGACGCCACACATCGCCATCCACTAGAAGTTAATTTTTCAGAAGTTGTATTGAGTATTTGCAGCGATTTTGCTGATCTGGTTGATTGAAGGAGAAATATCATGAGTGCACTGCGTAAAGTTCTGGTAGTTGATGATGACGCCGTTGTCGGCAAGAGTTTCAACCGTGTCCTGTCAGAGAAGAAGGGTTACGTAGTCACCACGGTGGAGAATGCCCATGAGGCTTTGAAGCAGATCCGTGAACAGTCTTTTGATGTGGTGTTTACCGACATCAAGATGCCGGGTATGGATGGTGTGGAGTTGGCTGAACGCGTCAAGGCTTCTCAGCCCTGGACCCCGGTGGTGATCATTACCGGTTATGGCACATCGGAGAATGAG
>CAIVLG010000170.1 GCA_903906695.1 uncultured beta proteobacterium
ACGGTCGCCGAGGCCAGCGGCGCAGTGTGAACTTCGTCAGAGTGGATTTCAAGGGCCATGATCTGGATTCTCAGGGACGCACGCGACCTTGCAACTTCTATCGCACGGTTGCAATCCGGGCGCGTACCGGGATATTGTTGGAATTGAGTCCGGGCGTTTGGCCGCGCAGATCGAAATCCACATTCACTTGCGGCCGGAAGATCAGCGTATGGGTGGATCCACCGAAATGGAACATGCCAAGCTGATCGCCCTTGTTGACGTGCTGCCCTTCGTACACCGTGATTTCGTTCGACGACACCTCGGCCATGCCGATAAACATCACTGCCATCAGGCCGATTTTCGGGTTATCGGCTTCAATGAACACCAGTCCGCGGGACGCGACTTGCGTGATATAGCCCTGGGATTCATTGGGCCCGGCAGGATCAAAGCCTACCGCCGGGGTCTGGGCGTAATAAGAGCCATCGATCACGCGCGTCTTGACGATGCGCCCGCTCACCGGGCTGTGCCAGCGGTGATAACTCGTGGCACTCAAAAAGGCCTGGTAGATGGTGCCGCCGACAAATTGCTGCGCAAGCGCATCATCAGCCATCATGTGCGAGAGGGAATAGGGCTGGTCCTTGATCCAGAACGGGTCACGCAGTTGCACGTTCCTGGCCAGGCGGTAAGGCGCCGATTCGCAGGCATTGGCAATCACGTTGTCATCATTGGGGCTGTCCACCGGACGGCGGCCGTCCCGGAACTGGCGCGTAAAGAAGTCATCCCAGGATCGAAATCCGTAGTACGGCAAATCTGGCTTGACGTCAAAATCTTGCACCAGCGTAGGCATGGCTTGCAGTGCGTCCCGACCGAACCAGCCTTTTTCGGGATGATTGTTCAGTACCGCACGTGAATCGCCTGAATTCAGGAATACTGCCCACTGCGTCAGAATTTTCTTTAACTGGCGGTTCACCTTTTCGTTCAGAAAAGCAGCAGCCCCGGCAGGCGTGCCCATGGCCCAGTTCACAATGGCGTTGATCGGAAAGCCGACCAGGTCGGTCTTGTTGAATTCCGGCGCCTGGGTCAGGATTTGGTTGATGAGTTTGAGCATGTCGCGGTAGTTGCGCACCTGCGGGTTACCGACCGGGTCTTTCAGGTACGCAGGTGTGTGCGGAATCTGCTCGAACATCTGCGTGAACAGCATGTAGAGTTCGGGGTCGTTTTCGATCAGCGCACTGAACTCCTGCACCACCGGCAACCAGGCCTGGCCGGCTTTGTCTGTCGCGCCGTGCTGGCGCACCTGCTGCAAGGCTTGCTGGTCGGCACGCAGCCAGGCACCAGTTGGCGGCTGAGCAAGCGCGTCCTTCGTGGGGCTCGTGGCAAGCGCCTGAGCCGAGGCAATGCCAGCGACAAGAATGCTTGCCATCCCGACTGATAAATACCACTTTGTTTTCATTGGTAGGATCCTTTTTAGGTGAGGCTGATAAGCTCGGCGGAAACCCCAAGTCGAGGACAGAGATGACCGTCGACATGGGCGGCCTTCACAATGGGTTTGCGCTTGGCTTGAATTTTGCCAACCCTGGATCCCGTGCAGCTTGATCTGGGACATGGCCGGCCCGAATAGATGACTACACGGCCTGCCCCAAGTTGAGCGCCTGAGCGCTCAGCTGCTGCGCTTGCGCGAACCCAACTCGGATTGCACCAATGCGTGCAGATTGACGCGGGCTTTGAGCCGGATCGCCAGCAGATAGAGCCCTCCGAACTTGCGCTGCAACAGCATGGCATCCGCTGGCGGCAATTGCCAAAACTCCCGCTCCATGCCCAGCGCCATGCCGGCTTCACGAATCCGCGTCGGCAGGTCGGTCGTGCCAAAGTCGTAGCCACCCACCTGGCCAAAGGGTTCGAAAGCTTGCTCGCCCATGTCCAGAATGGCCTCCCGGTGTTTCACTTGCGTGCTCTGGTCAAAGTAGCCGATGGCCCTATCCGCCGCTGCCATGGCGGCACGGTCGCCGGCCATGGCGCCCAGCAGCAGGCGCCTGAACTCATTGGCAGTTGCCGCCTTGTAGGCTCGGGTGGCGCCGAAGTCGAGCAGGATCAACTGACCTGAATCAGTGTCATAACGGTAGTTGGCAAAGTTGGGGTCGGTCTGCACCAGCCTGAATTCAAAAACCTCGCGCAGCAGCAGGGCAAACAGCAGCGTCATGACCCGGTCGCGCACTACCTGCGCAGCATCGATCAAGGATTCAATCGGCACACCACCGACCAGTGACATGGACAGCACGCTGTGCGTCGTCAAGTCTGGGTACAACTGCGGCAGAACGTACTCGGACGCACCCCTCAGCAATTCGCCGTAACGTTGCAGGTACTTGCCCTCGCGGATGTAATCGGCCTCGTCATGCAACTGCCGTTTGGCGTCGCGCAGCAGCGGCTTGATGTCCATTTGACCGGGCAGCAGACCCGACATGCGCAGCAGGGTGGCGACGTTGTCGACATCGCTGTCGATGCTTTCACGCACGCCGGGATACTGGATCTTGATCGCCATCTCACGCCCATCCTGGCTTTGTGCGCGGTGCACCTGCCCGATCGAGGCGGCTGCCAGCGGCGTGAAAGAGAAGTGTTTGAATTGCTTGCTCCAGCCCTTGCCCCAGTTGGCGTCCAGCATGCTGATCACCTGCGTTTTGGGCATGGCCCTGGCGTCAGAGCGCAGTCGCGCCAGAATGTCGGCCAGCGCCGGCGGCAGCAGATCGCCGGACTCCATCGACACCATCTGCCCGACCTTCATCGCTGCACCGCGCAACTTGGCGAGTTGATCGGCAACACGGCGCACATTGGACGGCGTCAGCAGCATGTCGCTGATCTTGGGCCGATTGCCCTGAGCCAACTGGCGCGCGCCTTCGGCCACCATGCCGCCGGCAATGCCGGTGGCCATCCAGCCGATCCGGGCCAGCCGCGAGCCGCGCCCGCTTGGCACCGCCAGCGTCGCAGCGCCTTGTTTCGTGTTTTTGTCTTTCTCCAAGTCCAATGTCCTTCAGGGTTGTTCTTTGATCATGCCAGACCGGGCGCTGGACGAACAATCCGCCGACGGCAAAATCGGTTCCAATTGCATTCATGAACACTGAATCAACAAGTCTCTCAAAGCGCCCGGCGCGCCGCTTCTGGGGCTGGGGCACCGCTGATGCGGTGCTGGACGCACGCGAGCAGGCCACCGTCAAGTTCATGATCGAGCAGTTGGGTGGCCAATTTGCCGCGCTGACACCACCAGCGGTGGAAGACTTCCAACTTCCCGCGCCCCGGATCGCAGCGCCGGCTGCACTGGCCGCCATGTTCTCCAGTGCGCCACTGGACCGGCTTAATCACGCCTATGGCAAGAGCTACGCCGACTGCGCACGCATGTGGCTGCGTCAGGTTCCCCGGCCGCCGGACTGGGTCGCCTATCCGGACGATGAGCAGGCCGTCATTGACATCCTGGACTGGGCGGTGCGCAGCAATGTGGCTGTAATTCCCTATGGTGGTGGCAGCAGCGTCTGCGGTGGTGTGGAAGCGGCGGTAGGCGAGGATTTTGCCGCCACCATTTCGCTGGACATGGAGCGCCTGGGCCAAGTGCTGGAAGTCGACACGGTGAGCCGCGCTGCTCGCATCCAGGCGGGCGCCTACGGTCCCGACATTGAGGCCCAGTTGCGAGCGCACGGCCTGACGCTGCGCCACTTCCCGCAGAGTTTTGAGTTCTCCACGCTGGGCGGCTGGATTGCCACGCGCGCCGGTGGTCACTACGCCACACAGTACACGCACAT
>CAIVLG010000171.1 GCA_903906695.1 uncultured beta proteobacterium
GGATGTCATCGGCCAGTGCCACGCCTGAGCTGACACAGATGAGCATGGCGACCATGCATTTTCTAAACAGTTTGCTTTTGTCGTTCACGGCAAGGGTCCTTTCAGAGTGCTTGATTGAGAGAATTCGATGATCGCACATGGGCGCCCATTTCCCGGTTGATGGTCCTCCGGCGCTCTGGGTTCGGCATGGGGTCAGGGGAGTGAAGGGGTGGCAACCATTCCATGCGAACATGCATGAAGCACCAACCCCATACAGTACGTGTTGTGCCGCTAGTAAAAACGAATCTTTGGGACGCTGAGGGTTGTTGGCTCGGTACTGACAATAGCGCTGCATGAAATACCAGCGGCATCGGCAGCGGCTGTATTGCTCACGCCAAATCGGGTAACAGTGATCGTGGCATCGGTATTGAACGTAAAGTCGTAGGTTACGTTGCAAGCTCTGTGAAATCGGGTGCCATTCATCCGGACCGTTGAACCGACAACTTGCCCATTCATAAGGTCGAAAATGTCGAGCTGTGGAACGGGAAGAACACCCGCGCCAGATGTTGCAGGGAAACTGAAGTTGCCGTCGACGTTGAAGTAGATCGTCCCAATAATACGAGTGCCATCTTGGTGAAGCGACAAGTAATTGCCCGAGGACCACTGATAGATGCCATCGTAGGACGCGGCACCAGGGGAAGGAGGAGGCTCAAACACTGGTGGCGCATCTGGTACTGCTGATGGGGAACCTACTACCCCAACAACCAGACACGCCAGCGCGACCCATCGCCGCGAGCCAAGAGAAATCGAAACCAGACCATTACCCAAATTCGATGTCTTCATTTGTTAACTCCAGGTGTAGGCGGTGTTTCGAATGCTGACGTGTTGCCATTGGTCCCGGTGCGCGTGTCCGTTGCAGGACCGTCAGCTCCTCCACCACAGGAAACTACAAACATCAATAAGACGGTCAGAACTGCGAGTGTTTTCATGGTCGCTTTCAGTGAAGTGCTATGCAACGAATGGTACGGTTTATTAATCCAGAATCCAACTGCCTGGCGTGATCTACCGTCTCAGTTGGAGTCCGAAGAAGAACGGCACCGGTCCGCCCGTAAAGGCGATTTCTTTGCAATCTGCCGGCCCGCTTGTGGCGGAAAACTTGGGGACATGGCCAATTCCCTCGCTCCCTGTCAAAGTAAAAAATGACGTTCCAGGAGTACTCAGAGTGCGATTGAGCGGAACATCGACGACTTCAGCCCAGCCCATTAGTTGCCCGGCATACGTCCCGCCCGAGTAGTATTGGTAATAACTGAAAAGTTTTAGTACCGTGTAGTCGTTTGAAAATTCAACCAGAATAGAGTAGGTATCATCCTTGTAGGTAAAGGTGGTGCCAGACCATTGACCACCGGCAGGAATCGCCGAATACTCGGGGCTGCCTGCGGTGCCTGTTGTGCAGTACCGTTGCGTGCCCTGCGCGTCAACGAATTGGTATTGCGAGTACGACCAGTCGACCTGAATTTCCCCGGCACATTCGATCACCACCTCAACCGGGTCCTGCCGGCCATACCGAATGCCAGCATCGACGAACTGTGTATCGCTCCAATTGGTCACAACCAGAGAGTACTTGTCACTCGCAATCGGCGTAAAGTTCTTGTTCACCCAGTCAGCCACCAGAGTCGTCAGGTGATAGAGCCTGACGCTGTAAGTCCCGGCTCCCTTCTTGAGGTTGATGCTGCAACTCGGGTTGGCAGATGTGCTGTTAGCCAGACTCGTGAAATCAAGCTTGTGCTTCTTGGTTGAGAGTTGATACATGCTATCTACAACGCTCAAAGGCGGGGCTCCGGTCTTATAGACCAGTGTGCTGTCTGCTACAGGTATCGGCCAGCCCATGCCGGTGGTGCCCAGCACAAGTTTGGTCGAGAACGCATCCCATTCGCTGGCGACGTCGATTTTGGCCGACTTCATTGCGTCAATAGGCACGCCAAAACCAGCCCCATTGAGTATGTTGCGCCAAAGTACCAAAACCAGATCAGCGCCGAATTTGTTGGTTAAGTACCGCAGGAAAGTCGATCCTCCATAACCGTAACCTCTGGGGTCGCTGGCGCAACCGTAGCCCAGTCCTTTCGTATAAAAGGCATTGCCTGAAAATATCTCCGCCCTTGCCGGCTCGCCAAGGTAGGACGGCGTATCCAGCATTTCGCCCTCAAACCAGGTGGACGATGCATCGTAAAGGCATAAGCCTCGCGAGCCCCAAATGGACTTGATCAAAGCGTGGGCCGGGTCATAGGTGTTTTGAATCCCATGAAAAAACTCATGCCCAATCGTGACTTCCATCTCACGATCCTGATCTTGTGTGGGTGAGTTGCAGACCCGGGTGGGCAATTCAAATTGGATCACCAAATTATTGAATAGCCCCAGCGTCCAGGTGTGAAAGCTCAAAGCACCCCATTCGGTCGGACCCAGGTCCACCACATCCATGGTCATGCGTGTCGCCGGCATCGCCAACCCGAACGGGTCAAACTTCATTGTGCCGACCAGTCTGCTGTAGGCCTCTTCGGCGTTTTGCAACCATTGATTCATGACCAGCGAATTGCAGCCCCTGGCCGGGTAGCGAATGTTGAAGTGGGCCGAACTTTTCATCGCATATCCGGCGAAGATGTAGATCGTGAACGAATTGTTACTGGCGGGTGCGGCTGCCAGGCGTCGCACGGCACTGCGCGACTGCAGGGCCGTATTCGCCGTGCTGCTTGCGCTGGCGGGCAAGGTCACCGTATAGCCGTCGGCACCAACGGCAACCTCAAGCAGTTTGATGCCGCGATGCGGCGTGGCGTTATACATATCCGTGAATTGACCATCAACCACCGCTGCCAAGGGCATGTCGGTTCCGCCCGCAGCCGTTTTGGCAGCGAAGCTGAGCGTGACAGGTTGCTGCAAGTCAGCCCCGATTTCGATTCGGTAGGCGCCGGACAGGACTGTCGATCCTGCATTGAATGTCAAGTCTGCCGAGGTCTGCGTGACCACAACATTGACCGGATTACTCACCGCGCCTTGCGGGAATTTCATCATTAGACCGTCGGCCACTACCGTCCCGCCCGCAGTCCCGATGTTTACTGTCGTTGACTTGGTATCAGCCTGGTTGATCCAAAACCCCACGCCAGGGCCGAGTCTCTTGTTGGAAGTCGAGAAGTCCAGATAGCCCTTGCCTTGGATATAGGCGGCAAGTCCACCTGTCGCATCAAGACTGGGCGCATATAAGTACCACTTGTCCAACGCTGCGTCCCAGGCCCAAAGCGAAGTAAAGTTATTCGGGATTTCACCTGCCGCTAGCGTTGTGAGGTTGAGCGCGTTGTTGAACTCGCTTGGAGTCTTGTTGTCTGCAGTTGCGAGCAGGCTCCAACCCGGGGGCAGGTTTCTGAACGATGCAGAGTCGATCGCCGTACCAGTTGGCGAGGCTACACTGAAAGCCGTCTTCGCGTTGACCCAGAAGCCCTCACCACCGGCCACCGAAGTCAAGGCATCGAAGCCCTTGCTGGCAGCGTAAGCGGCCCCACCATCGGTTTGAGTTGGCGTGTAGAAGGCCCACTTTGCCGTCGGGGCAATCCATTTCCACACTGCGGCTACTTGAGAGCTGTCACCAAAGGCACTCACCACGTTAAGCGCAGTGCTTGAACTGTTGCCAAGAAGGTTCCATCCGCTTACAAGATTCAGTGTTGCCGCGCTACTAACCGCTTCTTTTGCCAGTGACAGTGAATAGCTACCAGTCGTATTACTAAAATTGCTGGTGGCTTCCAGTTGATAAATGCCGCTTTCCGGAAGTGTGTAGTAACCGGAAGTGGCGGGGATTCGTGAGTTCGTGCCACCCCCGCCGTCATTGTTCTCAGTCATGCTTCCGGAAGGAGATATCAGCACCAGCCAAGTGTCAAAGCTGGTGGAAGACATCTGTATCGCAATCTTGTCGCCGGCGGTTCCCGTGAACTTGTAATAGTCAGCGAAATAGAGGGTGCCGAAGACATCGTCTGTGCAATCCGTCGCGTTCAGCGAACCGCTGACCGTCTGCCCATAGCTGATGGACTGATAGGCACATTGTGCAATGGCACTTGTCGCTGACAACAACAGCGCAGGTGAAAGAAACACCCACAGCGCGATGTTACGAATCAGTTTGCTCATACTAATTCCGCTGAACTATGACTGGACGATCGGTAGTACCGGTGTCATTGAGGGCAGCGACGCGGGTGACACGTGGCAGTGAGAAGGCAAGGGTCACCCGTCGCACCCACCCAAGCTCGCCCTGAGCCAGTCCGGTGTCCGTCTGCAACATCTTCATTTTTGTCCCCATCGTGTTCAGAAAGTGCGTCTCCGGCGCGCCTACAGCAAGCCCGCACTATGAACCAAATGGACGCAAATGGCTATCCCCCAAAAGCCGGGTACAGAGGCTTCGTTCGTTTTCTTTTGATATTGATCAAGTCAGAAGCCGTTTTCAAAGCGGAAATCGCCTTGGATCAAATCTGAACGGCCTTGGAATCCAACGGATATGGCATTGGCGCCACTACTGGGGACGCGCCGGAGTCCCATGCTGTGGCCCCTGCCATCGGGTTCGCCAACTACTAGCAATCATCCCAGTAGCTGGCGCCGAGCCCGCATAGGCCGGCATAGCCACTGATTTCCCAAAACCATGCCTTTGCGAGCAGCCGTTCAAAGAGGGGTGTGTGCCATGCGGGTCGAGTTGGCTATATTGGCAGGACGACGGCAACGCGCCGACATCGTCTGCATCGAAAGCGGTGGCCAGCCAGGGCAAAGCCTGAACGGCGTCACGGCAGCGCCAGCGGATTGGGCGTGGGCTCTGCGAGCTTGCTTAACGTATTGCGGTCGCGGTGATGAAAGGGTTCCGGGTTGCCGCGGATCATTAGCACGGTGTCTTCGTCGTAAGACCAACTGCCGTCAGGGTGAATGCTGACCTTGATCCTGAATTCGACGGTCTTGAAGGCGTAATCCAGAAACGGGCTGGAGCAAATGCCGTAGTTTTCCGAATCGTGCGTTGCCAGCAACTCAAATTCGGTTGCATCAGCTTTTGCCTTGCCCACCGCCATCACGATCTGGGCGCGCGGAATCGTCAGCGTGTGAATGACGGTCTCGCTGGCGGGCTCCCACAGCCAGTAGCCAACCTGGTCGTGGTAGGTTTTGCGCTGCTCCGGCTTGACAACGTGCGTGTGGTAGCGCAGCCCATAGAGCAGTTGAGGACCGTTGGTCTGCGGATCGATCGGCTGCAGTTCCATGCGCTCGACGTAGGCCTGCTTCTTGGCGCCTTCGGCTTTTGGCTTGATGTCGAGCCCGCGCTGACCCTGCCAGATGCCCGCCATGGCGCGCAGCGGCCCAAGATTGCCCAAAGTATCGACATCAATGTCGGTAGGCTCGGTGTAGATGTCCTCCGGAAATCGATTCATGAACGCATGCTCCTCACTGTTGGCAAATCGGAGTTTAAAGCCAAGGACAAACCGGCTCTTGTTCGGGCAGCACACCAAAAATTTGTCAGTCCAGCAAAAGTATTGCGCCGGCAACCAAAGGTCTTCTGCGCTAACGCTATTAGGATTTTTCCCATGTGTCCAATTTCATTTCACGTTTCGGGGCGAACTGTTCAGGCTAAACGACCCAGGAGCAGAAGTTGACATTTGCTCAGACGACGATCGCCGATTCCGTTGGCAGCGAAAGTTCAGTTTCGATGGCCAGCGGCTTCGACGGGCCATTGGTGCAAGTCGGGATCGGTTTTGCCACCGAGTTAAATATTCACCGGAGAATTGAATATGCTTGATCGTCGTGATTTCCTCAAATATTCTGTCTTGACGACAGTGCCGGTCACAAGCGGTCTCGCCATGGCTGCCGGCGGCGGTGGCGGGCAGGGCACGATTGCGGGCTATGCCATCGCTTCGGAGGTTTTTACAACGCTCCAGAATACGGTCGTGCCGGGACGAAAGCCGGCGAAAGCTGCCCATCTTTACGACGTGGCAACGTTCCGGCAATATGGCTATGGCAACTGGACACTTGGCGCGCCGTTGGTGGCGGAAAAGCGCACTGATCTGATGCCCGCTAAGTATGACGTTTCCAGCGTCAGCCAGAAAGCCAAGTTGCTGAGCTTCTTCACCATCAGTGACATCCATATCACAGACAAGGAATCTCCCAATCAGTTGATCTACCTGGGAACGCAGACCGAAGCAGTCGGCGCGATTTCGGCTGCGATGTATTCGCCTGCGATGATGTGTACCACGCATGTGCTGGACGCGGCAATCCAGACCGTCAATGCACTGCACGCCCGCAACCCGATTGATTTTGGTCTTTCTCTGGGTGACTGCTGCAACAGTTCCCAGTACAACGAGTTGCGCTGGTACATCGACGTGCTGGACGGCAAGATCATTGACCCGAGTTCTGGCGCGCGCCTGGGCTCCGAGCGCATCGACTATCAGAAGCCCTACCAGGCAGCGGGGCTGAACAAGGCGATTCCCTGGTACCAGACCCTGGGTAACCACGATCACTTCTGGATGGGCTCGATCCCTGTGGACACCCCGCTGCGAACCGACTTGCGCAAGTCCTACACCAGCAGTGAAGTCTTTGCCACCGGCAATGTTCTGCTAAGACCCAGCGAGATCAGTCAACATACCCTTTCCATGGGGGTGATCGATGGCTCAACCCTCAATGGCGACATCAAGTTCGCCGGCTTGGCGAGTACTTTTCCGACGGTGCCCACAGTGGCTGCCGATCTGGACCGTCGGGCGGTTAACCGGGACGAGTGGATGGCAGAATTTTTCAAAACCTCCTCCAATCCGGTCGGACACGGTTTCAATTTGATTGATGCCCGAGCCGGGTTTGCCTGTTACAGTTTTATGCCCAAGTCCAATCTGCCGCTCAAAATGATCGTGCTCGACAACACCCAGCGCGAAGACGACGGCGCGAACGATATTCATGGCCATGGTTTTCTGGACCTGGCCCGCTGGAACTGGCTCAAGGCTGAATTGGCGGCGGGTGACGCGGCGGGCCAGCTCATGATTGTTGCGGCGCACATCCCCTTGGCCGTTGACGAGACCAATCCACCGCCAGTGCCTCCCGCTGGCAAAGCCCAGACTCCGATGGGCTGGTGGATCAATCCAGACGCTGGCGCACCTGTGCAAAATGCCGTCAGTCTTTCCGATCTGATTTCAGAACTTCACAGTCATCCGAATTTGCTGATGTGGCTGGCAGGGCATCGGCATGTCAATGTCGTCAAGGCCTTTGTGGGCCCGCGGCCTGAAAACAGTTTCTGGCAGGTTGAAACTCCGTCATTGAGAGACTTCCCACAGCAGTTCCGCACGTTCGAGATTTATTTGAACAGTGACGCCACCATTTCTATCGTCGCCATCGATGTCGATCCGGCGGTTCAGGAAGGAACGCCTGCCGCGAAATCACGTTCCTACGCCATTGCGGCGACGCAAATTGTCAAGGGCGCTGATGTCATAGAAGATCGCAACACCACCGGCGATAACAGCATCCACCGCATGCCCGGCGGGTCTTACAACGCGGTGCTTTTCAAGAAGTTGAGTTCAGCGATGGCGCAGAAGATGCGGACGCTGCTCCCGACTTAAAGTATTTTTCAGATGCCGTGCCCGGGTTGACAAAGTGCGCAATGAGGTCTGCGCGTGCCGCGCCAATTGAAAGGGGTGGAGAGAACTCATGGTTGCGACAAAGCTAGGACGGTCTTGGCTGCCAAACAGCCAATTCGGTCCTATTGTCCTTTGCTTGCCGGCTCTAGCTCCAGTTTCAGTTTGGCAATACCTGCGCACGGATTTCGCCACCAGGATTGGTTCTGGTGTGCAGATTCACGTACCACTTGCCAGAAAGTACGTCTTTGGCTTGTACCGGAGTGATGGGCCTAAAATTGAAAATCGTTGTTGAAAGAGAGTCAAAATGATCACGGTTATGGTGACCTTCCAGATGCCAAAGGCAATGACGCTCGATGAAGCGCGAAGAGTCTTCTTGAGTACCGCGCCAAAATATCAATCGGTGGCCGGCCTTGTGAGGAAGTACTACGTGCTATCCGACGACGGAACGACAGCCGGCGGAATCTATCTCTGGAATTCAAGGGCTGAAGCTGAGGCGCTGTACACCGAAAGCTGGAAGGCCTTTGTCAGAGATAAGTATGACTGTGATCCTTCTGTCGTGTACATGCACAGCCCCGTCGTCGTTGACAACCTGTCGCACGAAATCCTTTCCGATAAGTAGCAGCGTTGCGATCCAACTAAAACAATATCTTCGGAACGATTCGGACTGTTCCCACAGGATCCGTAATTGCCAAACAAGAAATGCCAGCCAGATCCGCCGCTGCCGTATTGCTGACACCCGTTTTTGTAACGGTGATGTTGCCACTATCGTCGAAGACAAAGTCATGGGTTTCATTGCAGGCCCTGTGGAATCTGGTGCCAGTCATCTTGGCGATTGAGCCAGTGATCGGCCCATTAAGAAGATCAAAGATATCGAGTTGTGGCACTGGCAAGACATGTCCATCCGACGACGGGAAGGTAAAACTTCCGTCCGCATTGAAATAGAGGGTGGCGATGATGCGCCCACCATGTTGATGGATGGACAAATAATTGCCTAGCGACCATTGATAGATTCCGTCGTAGAGACCCGCTGCAAAAACAGACGGCGGTACCACGACGGTCACAGTCGCACTCACGCTATTACCGGTGCCGTTGGCATTGCCCCCTTGCACGCTGTAGCTTGTGGTGACAGCCGGCGTCACAGTGCAACTGTTTGTCACATTGCCTGCACACGTACCTGCGGTCCAGACATACGAACTGGCTGCTGGGCTACAACTGGCGCTAAGGGTAGAGGCACTGCCAGCAAAAATCGAAGCGGGGCTTGCGTTCAGGAAACAGACTGGCGAATTGGCGGGAACATTGGGGGTTGCGGTGTTTGAGGCGGCCGACCAGAGGCTGTCGCCCACTGTGCTTCTGGTCATCGCGTAACAGTGATAGGCGGCACCATTTGTCAGACCAGCCACAGTGATTGGTGAGACGGCGCCTGTACCATAGGTAAATGTCAAGCCGTCAGTTGTGCAGGATGCGCGGTAACTGACGAGCGTTCCGCTGCCAATGGACCCCGGCGTGAAGGCCACACTGATGTTGGCATTGCCCGCAATCGCGCTACCGACGGTTGGCGTGCCTGGCAGTGTTACTGGCCCGCTGGGGGTGACACTCATTGCTGCGGAGGCAGGGCCGTCGCCCAGACTGTTGCTTGCTTTCACAGAGCAACTGTAGCTCGTCCCATTCGTCAGCGGAGCGACGGTGATGGGCGACGACGTTCCTGATACCGTGATAGCGCCGCAACTCGCCTTGTAGCCGGTGAGGGTCGAACCACCGCTCGATGTCGGCGCAGAGAAATAGAGTATTGCACTGCCGTTGCCAGCCGATGTCGCGAGAATCGTCGGGGCACTTGGCACTGTAGCGATTGCCACGGGAGTAGCGCTATTTGTCGGCGTAGAAGAAGGTCCCGTGCCGAATGCGCTGGTCGCCGCCACTGTGAAGGTGTAACTCGTGCCATTGGACAGGCCCGTGACAATGATCGGACTGGCGGTACCCGTCTTGGAAATGCCACCCGGAGCCGAAGTCACGGTATAGCTGATGATGGGCGAGCCTCCATCGTTCGCTGGTGCGGTAAAACTCACTGTGGCTTGGGCATTGCCAGCAGTGGCAGTACCAGCCGCTGGCGCGCTGGGGAGCGTCGAACTGCCGCCTGTAAAAGCCCGAATGTTGACGTTGGCGCTGGAATAACCAGAAACGTTGGTCAAGTCAGTCCAACTGGCGCCATTGAAGCTGATAAAGCTCTGTCCAGCGCTTGCCGTCGCCGCGCTGTCGAAACCAACAATGCGGTATTCGATAGGGATTGGAAGACTATAGCCCGGTGTGCTGAACTTGATGACCACCGCGAATTTTTGTCCGCTTACCAGAGCCACCGAACGCGACAGTACAACCGTGTGATAACCGGCGTAGGGGAATGCCCCTGTGCTGTTGACAGTCCCGGCTTCGAGTACGCCCGATGCGGGTGTACTTGATACGCCGGTGTAGACGGAAATCTCGTAACTGGTGTTCAAGTCCAGCGTATTGAAGGCAACCGCTTGCAGTGTCTCATTGGCAACTGCGGTGAATACATTTGCACCCCAAGCGCTGGCGCTTCCGTAGCCGGTTGACGAGGTTTGTCCGAATGGGTCGTAGAGATAGGACCGTGCATAGTTGGAGGTGCTATCAGGCTTGCGAAAGACGTGCGCATCGGAGACTTGCTTGTCGTAATAGGATATGTAGAAGAAGCCGCTATTGCCCCAGCCCGTGCCCCATGAGTTCTTTGCAATGAAAGCGCCATTGCCGGGCGGAGCGGTGCTGAAGTTGCTCGCTGCGTAGTTGTCATCCCATCCGATCAACGCGACCGCATGATTGGGAGATGCGGCACCGTTGTAATAGAGCGCTTTGTTCGTCTGATTCCAGTAAGACGAGGAAAGACTCGACGACATGCCAGAGTCGGCATAAAGCGCTACATGTGTGCCGCCGTAATTCTGAATGGCAAATTTGTAGTTGTTGTTGTCGGTTCCATCCAGGCCAGTACCGAGAGCCCTGTCGGGTAAAACCAGGAACTCCTGCAAGTGCACACGCGGCGAGAGACCAGCCACCGAGGTCGCTGCTGAGGCCGTGTACGGATCGTCGCTGTCATTGACAAGGCCGGCGGCGAAAGTGGGGCTACCCCAGCGCGTCATATAGGCACCCGCTATGTCTCCGTTGCCGCCATTGCAGGGTAGCCAGTCGAAACCGTGTCGGACGTTCTCATGGTTCTCGGAGAAGTCGTTGTTGCCGCCACCGCCTGCCAAGGCATTCGATTCAACCGAAGCAATGGAGGAAAAAGACCAACAAGTTCCGCACTGTCCCTGATCTCTGACGCCAGTGACGTATCCAAGAGTACGCAAGTCAAAGGTGCTTGGATAGGTGCCGAGGAGTCCGAAAGTTTGAAGCTGTGCCTTCACGCTGGAACCCGGCGACTGTCCAACCATGTGGGAGCGGTCAACCGGCGAGGGGAGGTAACCTGTGATATGCACGTCGGGCGACAAGCGCTGCAGGGACTTGAGCCTTGTTGCTGGCAGCGATTGCTGCTCTATGAATGCGGGGTTGATCGGCGCCAGGATCGGCAAGGGGTCAAGCGACTGGGCCGATGTGAATCCACTTGCGAGAAGGGCTAGTGTGCCGCCGATACAGCCTGCAAGACTCCGCAGTACGCTGCGCCGATTCTTTGAAATCAACATGTCGATGTTCCAGTTCCGTAGACCACAAAGCTGAGAAAGATAAGCTGTACTTTAGAGCAAAAAAACTTGGCACGTTCAGGACCGTTGCTATCAGCTCGGAAATTGCCGCAAAGGGAATGTGCGCCAAATACAGGCGAATTCAAACCGGTCAATTTGCCCCGATCCACTGCCAGGTTGGAATAATCCTGGGGCAAAACTACTAGACAAATGGGTAGTCCTGCCCCATTGCCGGTGCATCAGCGAAGTCTGAAAATTCACACGTCACTGGAACTGATTGGCGACGGCAAGACTTTGGAGGTTGTATGAGTATGTTTGAGACAATGTCAGTGAGCGGCAGCAATGTGGCTGTAAGAGAATCCGCTCGAAACTTTCTGGCTGAAGCAAAGAGAGCTGCCCGTAACAGAGAAGCCACCCGGGCGAAACTTCAGGCCAGTACGTCCATCGGAATATGCCGGCGCACAAGAACCAGTTCCAGGCTTCCGATCAGTCTCAATGGGGTCGATGGCTTTACGCAGGACATCAGTGTCAGCGGTCTCTATTTGGTGCAAAGCCGTCAGTACGAGGCAGGCTCCAAAGTCGACTTCTTGATCGATCTGCAAACATCGAGCGGAAAGTCAAAATTGTGTTGCGAAGGGATAGTGGTTCGGGTTGAAGAAGTCAATGGGAACTTCGGACTGGGAATCAAGATCCTGAGTCAAATCGCGATGAGCAACAACTAGTCCTGACGGCATTGCCAAGCAACATGAAAACGCTTTCCAAGACCGGGATCGGCAAGACCTACCGTAGCAAACGCTACCGCACGGATCTGCCAACGACCGTCAACGGCGTGTCCGGTGTCACCCACAATGTCAGTGCCACGGGTCTCTACATATTGCAGGACCAACAGTGTGAAACCGGCTCCCGCATAGACTTCTTGATTGACCTTGCCACCCCCGGCGGACAGTTGAAACTATGCTGCGAAGGAGAGGTCGTTCGCGTCGACAAAGTTGACCACCGGCTTGGTATCGGCGTCAAGATGCTCAGCCAGGTCATCAAGGCTGTGAATTAGGCGATCGCGGAGGTCCGCGCGGAAGAATACAGCGAACTTAACCCGACCCCCTCGCAGTTGTCCGCACCGGCACACTGAATTGTCTGTTATCGTGAGTATGGGAACTTACAAAAGAGGGAAATATGAGAAGACTGGTTTTGCTTTTCTTGGTCGCTTTGACGTCGCTGCATGCGTTTGCCGCTGAGCCCATTGAGGTCAATTATGAGATGCAGCGCCTGGATGCGCGATTCCGGCTTTTCAAGACCGTGAACACGTGGATATTCGTTGAATTGGATACGCAAACCGGCAAAGTTTGGCAAGTTCAATTCTCGGTAGGTGAAAAGGACAGCCGGACGAAGATTGAAATTCGGCCCGAGGCTGATCCCAATGGCTCAAAGCCAGGCAAGTTTACGCTCTACCCGACCAAGAACCTGCTCAACTTCATATTGCTGGACCAAGACACGGGAAAGACATGGCAAGTGCAGTGGAGTACGGACAAGGAGCAAGGTAGTTGGCCGATTGAGATCGGTGCTGCGGCACCAGCTGCCGAGCGGAAAAGATAAGTCTCGGAAGACGCAAGCCATTCGGCGCTGCTTGTTCGTCTCTACTCGAGTACGTCCTTGTCAAAGGATAAAGGCCAGCCACCGCGGTTGTTTGTGGCCCTGTCGTTCCTGACTGCTTGCCTGATAGTTGACTGTGGCGGCGGTGGCAGTACAACGACCCCATCAGAAATTGTGTCTGCCACGCCAGAAGTTAATACGACGCAAGTGCTGGTAGCCGGCTTTCCTGGCGTTGTACCGCGCTATGTCTACGATGTGCCTTCCAACACCTTTGACAACCCTCCCGACGATCTCTATGACTGGTCTTTGACCGTGCGGCACATGGGCGCAAACCCGTATGACAGCAATGACTTCGACGCCCGGGATAACCGGTACAGGAGCCGAATAGACAGTGACAACTTTGTCGTCGTTCCCATTCGGGGTGCGGGCCAGCACAGTGCACTTGAGCGTAGGCTCAATGCCGAGGCCATGTTCAAGGATGGTCGGCCACTGGTAATTTCATTCAGTGCAACACTCGGTGAGCAGCTACAGACCGGGGGCAATGTGGCCCAGGCATCCCTGTTTGGTTACGTCTGGGACGGCGACCAGAGCAGCTTCGGATTTGTGTTCACCTTCTTTGACAATCGCTACGGCATGTATGAGTCTTATGTGTCGAATGACACCTACACGGCATTTGTGTCATCACCGTTTTCCACCGGGCCCTACACCACAGTCATGAAAGGTCGATACAGCCACAACGTCATGATTTCCGAGGTAAACATGCGCAACATCATCGCAGACCTGAATCTGCTGTGCAAAGTTGACTGCGTTAAATGGCACTCTGATTTGACCAGGTACAAGTTCACATCCATCGGCATTCTCCATGAAGTGTTCGTAGCGAACACAACACATCGAGTTGTCAGTGAGTTGCAGGTTAGCGGTTTTGAAGTTGCCCGGTGAGACGCGCGTGCAAGCTCCACCGCTTGCATGCCGAAAGGCAGCATCGCCATAGGTCAGGCAGCGTTGGTCCGGCGACCCTTTTTGGGGCAAGGCGGCTATCGGTTACATTGCAGGCCAACGTTAAGGACACATATGGGTTCACTCAACTTTATTGGCGGCGAAAAAGGGGGCGTTGGCAAATCGGTTACGGCGCGCGTGCTGGCCCAGTATTTCATCGACAAACGTTGGCCCTTTGCCGGGTTCGACACTGATCGCTCGCACAACACTTTCACCCGTTTCTACGCTGACTATGCATCCCCTGTTTTGGTCGATAGCTACGAAGGGCTGGACATGCTGGCCGGATCGTTCGAAGAAGCGCCGGGCGAGCAACAGCACAACGTCATTGTGGATTTGGCGGCTCAGACGGCCGCGCCTCTGGCACGCTGGATAAAGGAATCCGATCTGTTAGGTCTGCTCTTGGAGATGGGAGTCAAAGTCAATTTCTGGCACCTCATGGACGCTGGGCGTGACTCCGTCGATTTGTTGGACAAGTTGTTGGACACCTACGGCGAGGGTCCGAACTACATTGTTGTCAAAAACCTGGGTCGAGGATCAGACTTTTCCCTGGCCAATGAGTCCGCTGCCATGCAACGCGCATTAGCTTGGGGAGCCAAGGTAATTTCATTGCCACCGCTGCACGAGGGCTGCATGGTCAAAATTGATCGCCAGGACCTGAGCTTCTGGTCAGCGATAAATACACGCGGCGTTCCAGGTGCATTGGGTATGCTGGAACGTCAGAGAGTCAAGACCTGGCTGAACTCGACATACGCGACGTTCGACGCGTTGTCACTGGGTGTATGAGGCAAGATTCGATCTGCCCCACGCCACCACCGATGGACTGACCTTGCCAAGTCCTTCAGGTCCTGCTGGTCATGGCTCTTCCTCGTCGGCCGGATCCAATTTCACGCCAAGTCGATCGCGCGTTATCCGGGCGGGGTAGACGATATTGCGTAGCGCCCAGTTCTTGAACTTGACTGCATCCAATGCGCAAGCGGTTGAGAGGTATTCGATCAGGGCGTCATCACGCAGGTGTCCCTGGTTGTCGAGCAATTTCCATCCTGATGGATAAAGCTGAGCGAGCAGTGAGTCGGTTACCGATGTGCCGGCGATCTTGCGGATCGCCGATGTTGGTACCCACCGGCAATGATCACGGTCAACAATGACTTTGATGGGAACCCCACGATAGGAGTAGAAACTTCCTTGCACGTCGCGCAGCGCGACGTGACGGATGCTGTCAATAAAGGCCAACGCAGATCGCTGGATCAGCGGCCACGACACCAGTGCGTAGAGGGGGTAGGACAGCATTGCGGCATATGGACCGGCAGTAAAAAAAGCGATGCGAACAAAGTAGGTGAAGGCAAGGCAGCAGGCCAATCCAACCAGCGTGAGGAACACAAGTTTCTTGAAGTCCATTTTGGGTTTTCAGGGGGTCATCTCGGCCAATCCGCCAAATGGGGGATATCGGAAAGTCATGAATGGGCTTACCATACACCATCAGGTAACCAAACATGACCAGACGTCACTTTCACAGCATCTGTATCGCACTTGCGCTTGTTGTATCCAACGTGAGTGCCAGTGCACAGGAATTTCCACCCAAAAAGACCATCACCATGGTGGTAGGGTTTGCCGCCGGCGGGGCCGCAGACACGGGCGCACGCATCATTGCCAGAAAGCTGGGCGAGAACATTGGGGCATCAGTGATCATTGACAACCGTGCTGGCGCGGGCGGCAATATCGCTCACCAGTTTGCGGCCACGGGTCCTGCAGATGGCAGCGTCATCCTGTTTGGCTCGGTCGGTCCTCTGGCCATCGCACCGCACCTGATGAAGCTACCCTACGACCCGGTGAAAGATCTGGCGCCCATCACCATGGGTGTGAATTTCCCCAACGTGCTGGTGGTGCATGCCGGCACAAAGATCAAGACGTTTGCAGAATTCATCGCCTATGCAAAAAAGAACCCTGGAAAGTTGGACTTCGCCTCCACCGGCCCCGGCTCTGCATCGCACCTTGCGGGTGAGTTGTTGAATGACATGGCCAAGATCGACACTGTGCATATTCCCTACAAGGGTGGCGCACCGGCATTGCAGGATCTGTTGGGTGGTCGGGTTGCCGCTTATTACTCCACCTTCTCCACATCCCAGGCCTACATTGAAAACGGCAAGTTGATCCCTTTGGCCAGCACGGGTGCGCAACGGCTCGCGGCTCTGCCGAATATTCCTACAGTTGCCGAGTCGGGCTACCCCGGGTTTAGCGCAACCAACTGGTATGCATTTGTTGCTTCGTCGAAAGTGCCGCAATCCATTTTGGAGCGATGGAACACAGAACTGGTCAAGGTATTGAAGTCGCCCGATGTGGTGGAGCAACTCAATAGCCACGGACTCACACCCTTGCCCGGCACACGCGATGAACTGGCGAAGTACATTGAAAGGGAGTCGGCCACCTGGGGTCGCGTGATTCGCGAACGCAAGATCACAGGCGAATAAGACCTTCGGACTTGAGGTTCCACCGAGTTGGACTATTATTTGGCAGATTGAAATAGCCTCTGGTGATTCTGTGTTTGGCAAAGTACTTTGGGTTGCGCTTGCCCTGGCCTGGCTTGCTGGTTGTGCCAGCGTGCGCGAGACGCCGTCTGCATCGCAATTGCCGTGGCATGACGAGACCTTTGGCTACGATGATGCGCTGGTTACTGTGAGCAAGCAAGACCTGTTTCAGCTTGACCCCGCTTTGATAAAGAAGTTGAAGGACCCGGCACTGCAACAATTGAGCCCGGCCAAGCGCCTGGAGCACCTCTTGGAGTTACTCTATGGTGCGGCGTTGAAACCCTTTCCGTATGCCGTCGGACATTCGACCGTCGCCGCCGAAACCTGGCAACAAAAGCGCGGTGACTGCCTTTCGCTTACGGTGTTGGCGTTCTCGATGGCCCGTGAAATGAACATGGTTTCCCAAATGCAGGAGGTCAGCGTTCCAGTGTTGTTCGACCGGCGGGGCAGCGTCGATTTCCTCAGTGATCATGTTAATGTTCTATTCCGGCGCAGCGGCCCATTGAAACGGGTTGAAGGCGGACTGCAGGCTGACGATATGGTTCTCGATTTCGAGCCCCAGATAGGCTCGAACCGCGACGGTCACGCACTCTCGGACAACGCCATTCTTTCGCGCTACTACAACAATATCGCCGCGGAGCACCTTGTCAGCGGCAGGCAAACACTGGCCTACTCATACTTCAAGGCGGCAATTCTGGCGGACCCGGGATTCTCGTCCAGCTACGGCAACATGGCTTTGCTGTATCAGCGCGCGGGTCTGCAGGCCGATGCCGAACAACTGTTGCGCGTGGCGGTTGTACTCAGCGACGAGGCCCTGGTTCCCCTGTCTTCACTTCATCGGCTGCTGCTGGCGCAGGGCCGCAAGGAGGAAGCCGAGCACTATGCCCGATTGCTGCAGTCCCGACGAGAAATTGATCCTTCTTACTGGGTTGGACTGGGGGTGAAATATCTGCAAGACGGCAAGATTCGCGAGTCCGTCAATGCTCTCGAAAAGGCCCAGGGCCTGACCAACGGTTTTGACGAAGTTCATCGCTACCTTGCCTTGGCCTATTGGCGGGCCGGCGAACTGGTGCATGCCAACGAACAGCTCGATTTGCTGGCGTCCTTGCACCGGGGCGGTGTGGACGTTGCCAGCCTGCGAAACAAGTTCAGCGCACCGCCCCACGTCCCGTCAATCCCTCAAAATACAAAGGAGTGATGACCGCCCTCGGCAAGCCGAAGGACGGACCGATGCAAAGGTCACGCCGCTGTGTCGGTCTTGCTCTCCTGAGCCAGAAACACGATGATCACGATCCAGCCGATGACCGGAATCAAACTCACCAGCTGCCACCGAACTCCGCGTATTTTGAGAAACAGACCTTGATTGATTCCTGGAATGTCATCGGTCTCTCCATCGGTTACTTGAAAATATCATTCAACATCGGCTGACACGTTGCCACTCTTCCTGTTGTACCTGAGCGTTATCTTGTTGATCTCGCAAAGGTCAAAATCCTCCCAAACAACTTCTGAATCGTCATCATCGAATACCACTTTCAGATCCTGCTTGCAGTAGCTCTTGTCGGCGAACTTGAAAAGTCGCGACTGGCCGTTATCCAGATAACTCTTGCCCATGCGGTCACTGCCCCAGGAATTCTTGTGCGATGGAGAGATATAGACTTCTCGCAGCGTGTAGCCGGTGCGATTGAGCAGCGTGAAGTCGGCATCGCCTGCAAACGCCGCACCGGTGAGGAAAGCGGACGTCATGAGGCTCAACAGCAAGTTACGAGGCAGAAGTTTCATGGGTATTCCCGTAAAGATTGATAAATAGTAAGGCGCAGAGCACCAATTTGTGCTAGCGAATTGTAAGCAAGAATATCCAAGTCTGCTGGCAGTGTCCGACCCGGTGGTCATCCTGGCGCAGTATGATGAAGCGTCCTATAGCCGATGAACAACAAGACGACCTTCCATGCTGGACCACGTTTCACCTTTCCTTCTGCATTGGGGCATCACCGCGATCTCGCTCTGGGTTGCCAGCCGCATCTTCCGGGGCATTAAATTCACCAGTACCTGGTCGCTGATCGTGTCCGCGTTGTTGTTGGGCTTTGCCAACGCCATCGTCAAACCGCTGCTCATTGTGCTTACTTTGCCACTGACTTTCCTGACCTTCGGCCTATTCCTGCTGGTCATTAATGCCCTCATGATTTTGCTGGTGTCATCACTGGTCAGCGGCTTCAAGGTCTCCAGCTTTTGGACCGCTTTTTTTGCCAGCATCTTCGTGTCGGTGCTGAGCTTCTTGATGGGTGCATTCGTCATCAGCGACAGTCCATCGCGCACCATTCAGATGCCCCACAACGGGATCTGGCTGTAACCCTCACAGCGCATTGGCTCGGGGCGCGTGTTTTACATCAGCAGGTGTTCCCCCGCATTGTCGCCACCGAGCGTGACGTAGTTGGTCTTGCGGATGTCCATCAACTTCTTGCCACCGGAGTAACTGATCGAGCTCTGCACGTCCTGCTCCATCTCGATCAGGGTGCCTCCTAGCTTGCCCTTGATC
Source organism: uncultured beta proteobacterium (assembly GCA_903906695.1). GTDB lineage: Bacteria > Pseudomonadota > Gammaproteobacteria > Burkholderiales > Burkholderiaceae_C > Rhodoferax. The sequence continues at coordinate 18,923 of CAIVLG010000171.1, forward strand.
GGCTCCAGAATGCGTTTGCCTTCGACGTGCTTGTATTCGCCTTTGTTGAAGTCGCTGGCAGAGCCGTAGTATTCCTTGAACAGTTTCCCGTCCACTTCCACAGTCTGACCCGGACTTTCCTCGTGGCCGGCCAGCATCGAGCCAATCATCACCATGGTCGCGCCAAAGCGGACCGACTTGGCAATGTCGCCATGCTCACGGATGCCGCCGTCGGCAATGATCGGTTTGGTGGCGACGCGAGCGCACCATTTGACCGCGCTCAGCTGCCAGCCGCCAGTGCCAAAACCGGTCTTCAGCTTGGTGATGCAGACCTTGCCCGGACCGATGCCCACCTTGGTCGCGTCGGCGCCCCAGTTCTCCAGGTCGATCACGGCTTCGGGCGTCGCCACATTGCCCGCGATGACGAAGGCGCCGGGCATCTTCTCCTTCAGATAAGCGATCATGTTCTTCAGGCTGTCGGAATGACCGTGGGCAATGTCGATCGTGATGTATTCGGGCACCAGCCCCAGCTCTAGCAGGCGATCGACGGTGTTGTAGTCGGGTTTTTTGACACCGAGTGAAATCGACGCGTACAGGCCCAGCGCTTTCATATTCTGAACGAACTTCACGTTGTCCAGATCAAAGCGGTGCATGACATAGAAATAGCCGTTTTGCGCCAGCCAGACGCAGATCGACTCGTTGACCACGGTCTTCATGTTGGCAGGTACCACCGGGATGCGAAAACGTCGAGCGCCGAGCTCGACGCTGGCATCGCATTCGGAGCGGCTCTCGACGCGGCATTTGCGTGGCAGCAGAAGAATGTTTTCGTAGTCAAAGATTTCCATGCCGGCGCTCCAAAAAAAACCGGACCGCAATTGCTTGGGCCCGGTGTCTGATTCTATCGGAACTATTTCTTCACACGCGCATAGCGCTCCAGGGTGCGCGAGCGCGCCTGGTCGTGCGCCACGATCGGCAGCGGGTAGTCGTGCCCGAGCGTGACCCCGGCCTCTAGCAACTGGGCTGGCGTTGCATTCCAGGGCGCGTGCAGCAGCTTGTTGGGCAATTGCGCCAGTTGCGGCAGGTAGCGGCGAATGAACTTGCCCTCGCGGTCGAACCGTTCACTCTGGCTGACGGGGTTGAAAATCCGAAAATACGGCTGGGCGTCGCAGCCACTGGAGGCGACCCATTGCCAGCCGCCGTTGTTGGCGGCCAGGTCAAAATCGTTGAGGTTTTGTGCAAAGTACTTCTCACCCCAGCGCCAGTCGATGCCCAGGTCTTTGACCAGAAAGCTACCCACCACCATGCGCAGACGGTTGTGCATATAGCCCGACCGGTTGATCTGGGCCATCGCGGCATCGACCAGCGGGTAGCCGGTCTTGCCGTCGCACCACGCAAGAAACAGGGCCTTAGCGTACTTTCCATGCTCCCATTGAATGGTGTCGTACTGGCGCTTGAAGGCACCCGTGACGACGTGCGGGAAGTTGGCCAGAATGGAGAAATAGAAGTCCCTCCAGATCAACTCATCGAGCCAGGTGGCGGCACCCCGACTGCCTTCAATCTGCCGCTGCCAGGCGCTTGCTGCGAGCTGACGAATCGAGACTGTGCCAAAGCGCAGATGCACGCCCAGGTAACTCGGTCCTTTGAGCGAGGGGAAGTCGCGTGCTTCGTGGTAATGGTCGATGCGCTCGAAAAAGTCAGCAAACAGCTTGTGACCACCCGAGGCGCTGGTCGGGATATTGAGCTCAGCCAGGTTGGTCTTCTCGAAGCCGATGGCTGCGAGCGTGGGTATCCCGTGTTGCAGGTCTGTTGGTCGCGGTGCCAGCGCGTCGGCGAATGGCACAGCGTCGTGGCCACGCAAATGATTGGCGCTGATGCTTGCCAGCCACTTGTTCTTGTACGGGGTAAAGACGGTGTAGGGACTGGCGTTTTGCGTCAGAATTTCACGGCCTTCGAAAATGACATGGTCCTTGCACATCATAAAGGCCACGCCGACCTCGGTCAGCGAGCCTCTGACGCGGGCGTCGCGCTCAAGGGATTGCGGCTCGTAGTCATGGGCGGCAAAGACCGCCTGAACACGCAGCAGCTTGGCCAGTGTCGCGATCTCTTTCGACGCCACGCCACGGCGAACAATCAGACCGGCGTCCGGATGGTCGGCGAGTCGTCGCAGATCCGCGTCAAGCTCGCACAGCGACTCGCGTATGAACTCAACCCGGCGATCAGCGCGCCGCAAGGCATCGAGTATCTCCGTGTCAAACACAAAGACGCAGTGCACCTTTCGGCAAGCTTGCAGAGCGAGGCAAAGGGCAGCGTTGTCGGTGACGCGCAAATCGCGTCGGAACCAGATCAGACCTGCGTCAAACTTCTTCTTCATCATCACCCTTAAAATCCGCGCATGTCCGGAGATTTTGCCCCCACCAACCTGACGAATCATTTTTTGATTGCGATGCCGGGATTGCAGGACGAGGTATTTTCCCGCAGCGTGGTCTATATCTGTGAGCACAACGAGCGCGGCGCGCTCGGCCTGGTCATCAACAAGCCCTGCGAAATCAATATGAAGAGCCTGTTTGACAAGGTTGATCTGCCCTTGCGCCGCGAAGACCTTTCAAAGGAACCGGTTTTTCAGGGCGGTCCGGTGCAGACCGATCGGGGCTTCGTTTTGCATGAGCATGACGTTACCGGGGACGACAACTCGGCCGCGTCGGTGTTCGCCTCCACACTGACCATACCCGGTGGCCTTGAGATGACGACGTCAAAAGACGTTCTCGAAGCGCTGTCCAACGGTGCTGGGCCGCGCAGGGTGTTGGTGTCGCTTGGTTACGCGGCCTGGGGTGAAGGGCAACTGGAGTCGGAACTGTCGGACAACAGCTGGCTGACCGTCGCAGCGAGTGCCAGCATTATTTTCGATACGCCGGTGGCACAGCGCTATGACGGAGCCCTGCGCTTGCTGGGTTTCGAGTCCTGGATGCTGGCACCGGAGGCAGGGCGTGCATGAGCGTCGTGGCTGAGGCTGTAGCGCCGCGCTTGCAGACTTTCATGGCCTTTGATTTTGGCATCAAGCGCACCGGTGTGGCCGTGGGCAACCGGATGCTGCGCAGCGCGCAGCCGCAGGGCACGATCAGCGCTGAAGGCGATGCCCGTTTCAAAATTGTGGCGCAAAGAATCGAAGAGTGGCAGCCCGATGCGCTGGTGGTCGGCGTGCCGTTTCACCCGGACGGTGCCGAACATGAAAACACCTTGCGGGCGCGGCGTTTCGCGCGCCAGTTGCAGGGGCGCTACAGGTTACCGGTGTTCGAGGTCGATGAGCGCTACAGCACTACCGAGGCGCTTGAGGCGGGTGCCAAAGACGCCGATGCGGCTGCTGCCTGCATCATCCTTGAACAGTTCTTAAGGGGTATTCCATGAGCACACTGGTGCTGGACGCCGAGGCCTTGTACCTCGATCTGCAAAAAGGCGTGCGCGCCCTGTTTCATCCTGGCATGCGCTTGATTGGCATTACCTCGGGCGGCGCCTGGCTTGCCGAGCGCCTGCAACAGGACATGAGTCTGTCGGGCCGCCCGGGCGTGATCTCGTCGAGCTTGCATCGCGACGACTATTCGCGCCGCGGCATGACCAGTGCTGCGCAGACCCGGATCGACTTCGACGTCAACGAGGCGCACATCGTGCTGCTCGATGACGTGCTCTACACCGGGCGCACGATTCGCGCGGTCGTCAACGAACTGTTCGATTTTGGCCGGCCTGCCAGCGTCAAGCTGGCGGTGCTGGTGGACCGTGGTGGTCGGGAGCTGCCGATTCAGGCTGACTTCTGTGCCGCCCGCGTGACGCTGCCGGCGAGCCAGTCATTGGCGCTGGCGCGCAGTGATGCCGGAGTTTTCAGTTTCAACGTAAAGGCCAGCTGAGCGATGTTGTACCAACGCAATCTGCAACTCAACAAACACGGTGAGTTGATTCACCTGCTTTCGACCGAGGGCCTGCCCAAGAGCGTACTGACCCAAGTGCTCGACACCGCGGCAAATTTTGTCAGCGTCAACGACCGCGAGGTCAAGAAAGTGCCGCTGCTGCGCGGTAAGAGCGTTTTCAACCTGTTCTTCGAGAACTCGACGCGCACCCGCACGACCTTCGAGATCGCCGCCACCCGGCTCAGCGCTGACGTTATCAATCTCGATATTTCGCGTTCCTCCGCAGCCAAGGGCGAGACGCTGCTTGACACCATCGCCAACCTGAGCGCGATGGCGGCTGACCTGTTCGTGGTGCGCCACAGCGAATCGGGCGCGCCTTACCTGATTGCGCAGCATGTGGCACCGCATGTGCATGTGATCAACGCCGGCGACGGCCGGCATGCCCACCCGACACAGGGCCTGCTCGACATGTACACGATTCGGCACTACAAAAAGGATTTCTCGAATCTGACCGTGGCCATCGTTGGCGATGTGCTGCACTCGCGGGTGGCGCGTTCCGACATCCATGCGCTGACCACGCTCGGCTGCGCCGAGGTGCGCGTGGTCGGTCCCAAGACCCTGGTGCCCGCCGACATGGCGCCGATGGGGGTGCGGGTCTGCCACACGCTCGAAGAAGGCATTCGCGACTGTGACGTCATCATCATGCTGCGCTTGCAAAACGAGCGCATGAGCGGCGCGCTGCTGCCTTCGACGCAGGAGTTTTTCAAGAGTTTCGGCCTGACGCCAGAGAAGCTGTATCTTGCAAAACCGGACGCCATCGTGATGCATCCAGGACCGATCAACCGGGGCGTCGAGATCGATTCGGCGGTGGTCGATGGCGGCCAGAGCGTGATCCTGCCGCAGGTGACTTTTGGCATCGCGGTGCGCATGGCTGCGATGAGCATCGTGGCAGGGAATGAGGCCTGATATGAAGACACAGACGAAGTTGTTGATCAAAGGTGGCCGGGTCATCGATCCGGCCAGCGGCCTGGATGAAATTGCCGATGTGGCACTGGCTGACGGCGTTCTGCTGGCAGTCGAGAATGTGGCGAGAGATTTCGTGCCGACGCGGACCATCGACGCCACCGGATGCGTCGTGGCGCCGGGCCTGGTCGATTTGGCATTGCGTTTGCGCGAGCCGGGTCATGAACACGAGCGCATGCTGGAGTCCGAAATGGCTGCTGCGGTGGCTGGTGGCGTGACCAGCCTGGTCTGTCCGCCCGATACCGACCCGGTGCTCGACGAGGCGGGCCTGGTTGAGATGTTGCGTTACCGCGCCGAAAAATTGCGGCAGGCACGCGTCTATCCGCTGGGTGCGCTGACCCGCAATCTGGCCGGGGAAGTTCTGACCGAGATGCTGCAGTTGACCGAGGCCGGTTGTGTGGCTTTCAGTCAGGCCGAAGTGCCTTTGGCCAACACTCAGGTCATGCAGCGGGCCTTTCAATACGCGAGCACCTTTGGCTACGCGATCTGGCTGAGACCGCAGGATTTCTTTCTGGGTCAGGGTGTTGCCGCCAGTGGTGCGCTGGCAACCCGCATGGGCCTCGCGGGCGTTCCGGTGGCCGCCGAAACCATTGTCCTGCACACCATCTTCGAGCTCATGAAGGCGACCAGCGGAGCCCGGGTTCATTTGTGCCGGCTCAGCAGCGCCGCTGGCGTCGCGCTGGTGCGACAGGCGAAACTGGAGGGTTTGAATGTCACATGCGATGTGAGTATCAATTCACTGCATCTGACCGATGCCGACATCGGCTATTTCGACAGCCGCTCGCGACTCAACCCGCCGTTGCGCCAGCAGCGTGACCGTGACGCCCTGCGTGCCGGCCTGGCCGACGGCACCATCGACGCGCTGGTGTCCGATCACACGCCGGTGGACGAGGACGCCAAAGCCTTGCCGTTTGCCGAAAGTGAGGCCGGTGCCAGCGGCGTCGAGTTGTTGCTGAGTCTGGCGCTGAAATGGAGTGCCGACAGCGGTGTTGGCCTGGCGCGCGCGCTTGATGTGATCACACGCGGCCCGGCGTCGGTGCTTGGCGCATCACTTGGTAAGCGGCAGGACCGGGTTGGGCGTCTGGTGGCGGGCGGCGTTGCCGACGTCTGTGTGTTCGACCCGCAGGCAGCCTGGAAAGTGGAGCCTTGCGCTCTGCGCAGCCAGGGCAAGCACACGCCATTCTCAGGCTACGAATTGCCAGGGCGAGTGCGCTTTACCATTGTCGACGGAAGGGTGGCGTTTGAAGCGTCTGGCGCCTGAGGCCCGCACAGCATTTGGCGTCGTCCATGTCGTTAAGCGGCCATCAGCGATACATTGGCCTGTAGCTCGTCCCATGGTGCGGTCAGTTTGCGGCCCTCGCGTAGCAGGAGACCGGCAGCCTCCAAGGTGGCTACATCCTGATGAACGTTCTTGTAATCGCGGTTCAGTGCCTGGGCCAACTCGCGCACATTTCCAGCGCCGCGCTGGCGGACGTAGCGCAGCAACTCAAGGCGACGCGGTGACAAGGTGTCGAGCATGGTTCGCACGTCTAGAAACGTTACATGCGTTTCATCAACGGCCTCACCAGATGCAGCACGATTCCACGCGCCGGCAAACCGTTTGCCCATCTCGGCAAGACTGCCAACACTCACCTGAACTTTATTCGTCGTGCTCATTGTTGATCCTTTCAACATCTGCCAAAAAATCAGCCACCAGCTGCTCGATGCTTACGAATTTATAGCGAGTTTGCAATACGCCGATGTGCCTATGGTCACCTTTGCCGCGTTCGTTGTCATAGCCTACAAGTCGTTGACCGTCTCGTCCAAAGAATAGGCTGTACTTCAATCCGGGCGGTCGCTCTATGGTGGTTTGGTGCAGTTGCCATATTGTCATCTCAACAATGGCGCCGTCTGCAAGAACCGCTTTGTCGTAGAAAATCCGCGTCGCGTTCATATGGTAAGCCTAACCATAATTTATAATGGCGTCAATAACCATCATTTCAAAAGACCCGAAATGCAAGAAAACCCGCGGGTTTTGAGACTTTGTGAAGTGGTCACTTGGCGCCTCCGACGGGAATCGAACCCATATTTAGCGCTTAGGAGGCGCTTGTTCTATCCATTGAACTACGGCGGCGGGATACGATTTCGGCTTTGATTTTATCCCGGTGCCGATGGACCGTGGAACGGCGATGACTCAAGGTCCTCAATGGCGGTCGTCTGCGATGCACTGGCAATATCAAATGCACTTGCTCTTGATTTCCTCGGGCACAGCAATCGCCCGGATACGGTCCTCGCCCGGCAGCCGGATGCAAAAGGCGCGCGTCTCTATGCCCTCACATAACACGTCTTCACCGCGCATGATGACGTGGCGGAACAAGAAGGCTTTGTTGCGCCACTCCTGAATGTTGGTGTGAATCTGCAGCGTCTCGCCGTAGGTGGCCGGTCGCATGAACTTGACTTGGATCTCCAGCAGCGGGTCGCCGAAGATGCCGGTTGTCTTGATCAGTTCACGCCAGGGCGGTACGCCGCACTTCATGAAGAAATTCAGCGAGGAGGCGTCCATCCACTTGGCAAAATTGGGAAAGAAGACGATGCCTGCGGGGTCGCAGTCACCGAACATCACGTTGACCTCGTAAACGACAACCCTGCTCATGTCAGCGTCAGTGCCATCAATTGCCGCTCACACGCAGCACCAGCGCCACGGCGGAGTCGCCGGCAGCGCAGCCACCAAAGGCGCCGACACCGCCACCGCGCAGCGCCAACTCCTCGATCAGCTCAATCACGCTGCGCAGGCCGGTTGGGCCTTGCGGATGGCCCCAGATCAATGAACAGCCGTAGTTGTTCATCTTCTCCAGCGGGAAGCCGGTCTGGCGTGCAAAGGCAATGTCGTTCACAGCAAACGGGTTGTGGGTCTTGACGGAATCGAGGTCCTTTATCTCAAGTTTTGCGTTCTTCAGCGCAGCCATGACGGCCGGTGCCACCGCCATCGGCATATGACCTTTCTCGACACGCGCTTGGCCAAAGCCGAGCAACTCGACGACGATGGACTTGTCGAGTGACACCTCGTCGGCCTGTTCTCGCGTGGTGACGATGACGCCCGCGTTGCCGTCGGCCGGGTGTGTTTGCGAACCAAAGGTCACGCTGCCGCCTGGCTTGACCGGTTTGAGCTTGGCCAGCCCTTCGACCGTGGTGGCGAAGATACCGTCGTCGGCACTCAGCGTGCCGGTCTGTTTGCGAAAACCCGAGTCGGTGATGGGGGTGTCGACCATGTAGCGGCGTTGGAAGGCGCGATCATTGGCCAGTGCCTGCTGGTATTGGGCATAGCGCGCCAGGGCGACATCGTGCTGTTCTGCGGTGCTGACGGAGAATTTCGCTGCCACGTTCTCTGCCGTGTCGAGCATGGCGTTTCGGGCGTAGGGGTCCATGGCGAAGTTGTCCAGCACCCAGCGCTCGGTGATGCCGGTGCCGCCCGGGGCCGATGGATCGGGGTAGTAAACAATCGGTCCGTTGGAGCAGCGGTCGGCCATGATCAGCAGCGCGCACTGCGCCGAGCCGTCAGCCACTTGCGCGGCTGCCATCTGCAGGGAACGCGCGCTGGTGGCGCAGGCTTGCTGCACGGTGGGACC
>CAIVLG010000172.1 GCA_903906695.1 uncultured beta proteobacterium
CACTGCCGTCTCGGCCGCACGCGCCCAGATCGCGGTCAACATGACGGCGCAATCGCGGGCCATGAACGCAGTCAAGGCAGCCGGTATCTCACACACCGAGCTCTATCGCGTCAGCAAGGCCATGAACGGCATCGCCGTCTACGCCGCGCCCTCCGACCTCGAACGGCTGCGCGCCATCCCCGGCGTCAAGTCGGTGCGCGTCATGCATCCGTCCTACCCGATGAGCGCCACCAGCGTGCCCTTCATCAGCGCACCCCAGGTCTGGCAGGGCGGCGCTGTGCCGAAGGCCGATGGCACGGGCATTCGCATCGGCATCATTGACAGCGGCATCGACTACCTTCACGCCGATTTTGGTGGCAAGGGGCTGGAGGCGGATTACAAGGCGCTGGACCGAAGCCGCTTCACACCCACTGCCAAGGTGGTCGGCGGCACCGATCTGGCCGGCGACGCCTACGACGGCAGCAACACCCCGGTGCCGGGTCCGAATCCGATGGACTGCTATGGGCACGGCAGCCATGTGGCCGGTAGCGCCGCCGGCTTTGGCGTCAATACTGACGGCAGCACCTACACCGGACCCTATGACAGCAGCGTGCCCGCCACGCTGCGCATTTTGCCCGGTGTGGCGCCGAAGGCGCTGCTGTACGCGATCCGCGTCTTCGGCTGCAACGGCAGTACCAACCTGGTGCCCCAGGCGATCGACTGGGCGCTCGACCCCAACGGCGACGGCAATCTGACCGATCACCTCGATGTGATCAATATGTCGCTGGGTAGTGATCGCTTTGCAGTCGACAACGTCGACACGGAAGCGGCCGAGAATGCTGCGGCAAGCGGCATGATCGTGGTCGCCTCGGCCGGCAATGCGGGGGACTCCTACATGATCACCGGCAGTCCGGCCTCGGCGCCGCGTGCCATATCGGTGGCTGCATCGCAGGACAGCGGTGAAACCGCGGGCCGTCTCAGCATCGCCGCACCAGCCATGATCGCCGGCAATTATCAGGCGGTGCCGGCTGGCTTCGGCCCGGCGCTGTCGGCCACGCCGCTGGCCGGGGCGCTGGCCTGTGCGTTGCCGCACGATGGCTGCACGGCGCTCAGCAACGGCGCCGACGTGACCGGCAAGATCGCCGTCATCGACCGTGGCAGCTGCAACTTCGATCTCAAGGTCAGCAACGCGCAAAGCGCTGGCGCCATTGGCGTCGTCATGGTCGACAACCGTTTCGAGGCACCGTGGTCCATGGGCGGCACCGGTACCCTGACGATCAGCATTGCCAGCATGATGATCAGCAAGACCGACGGCCAGTTGATCGAGGCGCAGTTGACGCGCGCAGTGTCGGGTTCTTTGATCAGCGGCATCTCGGTGGCCGACTCGATGGCCTATTTTTCCTCGCGCGGCCCAAGTCCGGCAGTGCCGCCCGGCCTCAAACCCGACTTGGCCGCGCCGGGCGTGAACATCGTTTCGGTGGCCAGTGGCATCACGCCCGACCCCACTGTCATCAAGGCCGGCAACCTGGCGGCGACCATGAGTGGCACCTCAATGGCAGCGCCGCATGTTGCCGGGCTGATGGCCCTGCTGCGCCAGTTGCATCCGAGCTGGTCGGTCGAAGAACTCAAGGCGCTGGCCATGAACAGCGCCACGCACGATTTGACGACACTGGG
>CAIVLG010000173.1 GCA_903906695.1 uncultured beta proteobacterium
ATCAAAATGCGGTCATAGCACGACAACACCCCGTGCATGTTCACCGCGTACCGATTGACCAGTTGTGTTTCCATGATCTTGCCTCGTCAGTCACGATGGGGCATGGTATTACTTGTTTGGTTCCGGCTCGTCCGGCTTAGGGAATGGTGTAACTCCAGCTTTCCGGAACCGGTTGAACATCCACCTACTGAAGGAAGTGGACATCGCGGACGCCACAGGATGCGCATACACTGTGCACATATAATTTCAACAAGCATCACCAAGGAGATGCAGCATGCTTCAGTTCGACAAAGCCCAAAAAAAAAGGGCCACCAACCTCTCGCTGAACGTCGCCACGCTGGAGATGGCGCGGGAGCTGGGGTTGAACCTGTCAAAGACGGTGGACGAACTGCTGGAAAAAGAAGTTCGACGCGTTTACCGCACTCAATGGGCCGAGCGAAACAAGGAGGCCATTGATGCCTACAACGCGCGAATTGCGGTGGAAGGCACGTTTGCCCAGCAAGTGCATGACTGGCTGATCGAACAAGGTGAGGCACCAGCACCTCGTGGTGTGCGCGAGGCAGCCTGACCGAACGCCGAAAGGACGCTGACATGGCGCAATTCGATGTCTATGCGAACCCGATGGCGGACCGACGCGGCCGCATTCCGTTCTGGCTTGATTTGCAATCGGACCATATCGCTCAGTTGGACTCGCGCGTCATCATCCCGCTGCGAACTCTTAAGTCCATGGGTCCTCGCATCGAAGGTCTGCAGCCGATGGTGACTGTCGGCAAGCAGAGCTTGTGTGCCGATGTGCCCTCTGTCGCTTCGTTTCCATCACGCCTGTTGAAGAATCCGAAAGCCTGCATTGCCTCGCAGCGACATGAGCTGATAGCCGCGCTGGACTATCTGATTTCGGGCTTCTGAGCGGACCAGCAGGCCCAACCACCATGACCCACCCGATCCGCTCCCAATACGAAGACTTTCTGCGCCATGTGGATAAGCAAGGCGTGTTCAAGCCCGACCGCACCGGCACCGGCACCAAGAGCGTGTTTGGTTACCAGATGCGTTTTGACTTGAATGAAGGCTTTCCACTGGTCACCACCAAGAAGGTGCACGTGCGCTCCATCATTCAGGAACTGTTGTGGTTTTTGACTGGGTCAAGCAACAACAACTGGCTCAAGGAGCGCGGCGTCACGATCTGGGACGAGTGGGCTGCGCCCGACGGTGATCTGGGTCCGGTCTACGGCGTCCAATGGCGCAGTTGGCCAACGCCCGACGGCGGTCATATCGACCAGATTGCCGAGGTCATCAAAACGCTCAAGACCAACCCGGATTCGCGTCGCATCATCGTCAGCGCCTGGAATGTGGCCGAGCTCAGCAAGATGGCCCTGATGCCCTGCCACGCGTTCTTTCAGTTCTACGTCGCCCCCGCTGCGCAAGCCGGTCAAAAGGCTCGGCTCAGCTGCCAGTTGTACCAGCGCAGCGCCGATATTTTCTTGGGTGTACCCTTCAACATTGCCAGCTACGCGCTGCTGACCCACATGCTGGCGCAGCAGTGTGATCTGGACGTTGGTGACTTCATCTGGACCGGCGGCGATTGCCATGTTTACAGCAACCACAGCGAACAAGTGGCGCTGCAGCTCAGCCGGGAGCCTTACGCCTATCCGAGCCTGAACATCAAGCGCCGGCCGGCAACGCTGTTCGACTACGCGTACGAGGATTTCGAGTTCATCGACTACCAGTGTCATCCGCCGATCAAAGCGCCGGTGGCAGTTTGATCCAGCGTCGCTCATCGATTCAATGAAACTGCATCTGATCTTTGCCCGCGCCGCCAATGGCGTGATCGGCAACAACAACACCCTGCCCTGGCATTTGCCGGAGGACTTGGCGCACTTCAAGAAGACCACCTGGGGCTGCCCGGTCATCATGGGGCGCAAGACTTGGGACTCGTTGCCGGACCGGTTCAAGCCACTGCCGGGGCGGCTCAATGTGGTGCTGACAAGCCAGCGCCACTGGAGCGCAGTAGGCGCACTGTGCGCGCATTCGCTGCCCGAGGCCTGCGCCCTGTGTTCCGACAGCAGCGATGCCTGGGTCATCGGCGGTGCTGATCTTTACGCACAGGCCCTGCCACTGGCCAGTTCGGCGATGGTCACCGAAATTGACGCCCCGTTTGAAGGGGACGCTTTTGCGCCACAATTCGGGCCTGAGTGGAGGGAAACCGCGCGAGAGCGTCTCGTTTCGACGACCGGTTTGAAATTCAGTTTTGTCACTTATCAAAAACACACAGGAGTTTGAATATGTCCGGAGATGGTTTTCACGTACATGGCCCGCACGACCACGAGCTGGAGCACGCCCAGCAAGGCGGCCACGGCGGCGAACATGGCGAGCACGGTGGCATGGTCAACCAGATCGCGATGTTCACCGCGATCATCGCGACCATCGGCGCCATCTTTGGCTACATGGGCGGTTTCACGCAGGCGAATGCGGGCCTCTTCAAGAACAATGCCGCCATAAAGAAGACCGAAGCCTCCAATCAGTGGAATTACTTCCAGTCCAAGAGTACGAAACAATCGCTGGCAGAATTGGCACGTGACCTCGCTGCCGAGGACAAAAAGGCAACTTACCAGGCCAAGATGGACCGTTACGAAAAAGAAAAAAACGAAATCAAGGCGGTTGCCGAAAAGATGGAGGCGGAGGCAACCCAGTGGGACAAGCAAAGCGACGAGCAGATGCACCAGCACCACCGCTGGGCTCAGTCCACGCTGCTGCTGCAGATCTGCATTGCGTTCGCAGCCATCGCGCTGCTGACCAGGAAAAAGTGGCTCGAATACGCCATGTTTGGCGTCGGCGCCTTTGGTATTGCGGTCGGTACTCTGGCGGCCCTGCATATCTAGCCAATTGAAGAGCCTGACACGGAGTTCGCATTTTTCCGGGCTGCTTTACGGCGCCCTGCTGTTGCTGCTGATTCATTTGATCGGCACCTTCGGCTACATGTACATCGGCCGTCCCAACGCGACCTGGATCGACAGCTTTTACATGACATTCATCACCGTGGCCACCATCGGCTTTGGTGAAATCATTGACTTGAGCCAGCACCCGATGGGCCGGCTGTTCACGGTCTTCATCGCCGTGATCGGCATTGTGACGATGAGCTACCTGTTTTCCACGTTTGTCGCCCTGCTGCTTGAATCCGATCTGAATACCACGCTGAGGAAGAAACGCATGAAGAAGGAAATCGCCAGACTCTCGGGGCACTACATCGTGTGCGGTATTGGACGCGTTGGCAGCAACGTGGCCAATGAACTGATTCTGACCCAGCGACCGCTGGTTGTGATTGAGAACGACAGGGAAGCTCTGAACCAGTGGCTGGAGCAACACCCAGGCACACTGCACCTGCATGCCGATGCGGCTGAAGATGAAGCGCTGCGTGCGGCTGGCGTCATGGCGGCGGCCGGTGTCTTTGCCGTGACCGGCGAAGACAGCCATAACCTGATGATTTCCCTGTCGGTCAAACTGCTCAACGCCAAGGCTCGCGTGGTGGCCCGACTTCATGATATTCGCAATGCCGACAAGGCACGCCGCGCCGGCGCCGATGAAATCGTCTCGCCCGACTTCACCGGCGGCATGCGCATCGCGTCGGCCATGGTGCGCCCGCATGTGGTGAATTTCATGGATCAGATGCTGCGCTCGGATGACCAACTGAGGGTCGAGGAGGTAATGGTGCCGCCAGACTTCCCAGAGACCGCGATCAGTGAGCTGATTCCAAAATCAAGAGACTACATTTTGCTGGCGACCCATGAACAGGGTCAGTGGGTTTTCAATCCGAGCGACGCGCACTTGATCAGGGCCGGTGTCGCGCTGGTCCTGATGGCCAATCCGGCCGGCCGCAGTCGGGTCGAGGATCTGCTGGCTGTCTGATCTCAACCAACAGGAATTTGCCGTGACGAAACTCGCCACCTGGAACGTCAACTCTCTGACCGTGCGACTGCCACAGGTACTGGACTGGCTCAGCGCCAACCCGGTCGACGTGCTGGCACTGCAGGAACTCAAGATGACGGACGACAAGTTTCCGTTTGACGCGTTCCATAGCATCGGCTACCACGCCCAGTGCTTCGGGCAAAAGACCTACAACGGCGTCGCCTTGCTATCACGCTCACCGGCGCGCCACGTCGTCAGAAATATCCCTGGCTTTGCCGACGGTATGGCGCGCGTCATCAGCGCCGAAGTCGATGAAGCGCGTGTCATCGGCGCGTATTTCCCGAACGGTCAGGAGCCCGGCAGCGACAAGTTCGAATACAAGATGAGTTGGCTCAAAGGCTTGCGCATTTGGCTTCGCGCGGAACTCGATAAATGCCCCAGACTGGTGCTAATGGGTGACTACAACATCACCTTCGACGACGCCGACGTCTGGGACCCGGTAGCGCTGAAGGACACGATCCACTGCACCGAAGAAGAGCGCTACCAGCTGCGCGCACTGATGGCGCTTGGACTGCATGACGCCTACCGGTTGTTCCCGCAGGCGCCCAAGAGCTATTCGTGGTGGGACTACCGCGACTTTGCCTTCCGGCGCAATCGCGGTCTGCGCATCGACCACATTCTGGTCAGCGATGCTCTCAAACCGCTGGTCAAGAGCTGTCTGATCGACAAAACACCGCGCAAGAACGAACGCCCAAGCGACCACGCACCGGTGGTCGTGGAGCTACTCCAGACCTAGCTCCTGAATCTTGCGCGTGATGGTGTTGCGGCCAATGCCCAGTTTTTGCGCCGCCTCGATGCGTCGCCCCCGAGTTGCCGCCAACGCCGCGAGAATCAATCTGGCTTCAAAGCGACGCGTCAATTCACTCCAGATGTCGTTTCTGCCGCTGGCCAACAGGGCGACAGCGTCGGCTTCCAAACCGATTTCCCAGTTTTCGACACCCGCTTGCGACTGCGACGCCGGCGCGTCAACAAGCGGCGCCGCAGCCACAGGAACAGCAACTGGCAACGGCTCTTGTGAAGAGTGCTCGATAGTCTGACTCTGGGCGATGGCGCTTGACGTTGCACCGACTTCCGGTGGCAAATCTTTGGCCTCGATCAACTGGGCGGGAGTCATCACTGTCAGCCAGTGGCAGATATTTTCAAGCTGGCGCACGTTGCCAGGGAAGGCAAAATTTCCGAGCCACGTCAGCGCGACTTCTGAAATGCGCTTGGCCTCGACACCGAGTTGCCGGGCGCTCTGCTGCAGGAAATGCCGCACCAGCATCGGTATGTCTTCGCGCCGTTCACGCAGCGCCGGCAGGCGCAGGCGAATCACATTGAGGCGGTGAAACAGGTCCTCGCGAAAGGCACCGTCCTTGACACGCTGCTCCAGATTCTGATGCGTTGCGGCGATCACACGGACGTTTGTTTTCACCGCATTGTGACCACCGACACGATAGAAATGACCGTCGCTCAGAACGCGCAAGAGCCGGGTCTGCAGGTCAAACGGCATATCACCGATCTCGTCCAGGAACAGGGTGCCGCCGTCAGCCTGCTCGAAGCGACCCCGGCGCATCGTCTGCGCACCGGTAAAGGCGCCACGCTCATGACCGAACAGCTCGGATTCGAGCAAGTCCTTTGGAATCGCGGCCGTGTTGATTGCCACAAACGGACCATTGGCCCGCGGTGAATGTTTATGCAAAGCACGCGCCACCAACTCCTTGCCCGAGCCCGACTCGCCCGTGATCATGACCGTCACATTGCTCTGGCTCAAGCGGCCAATGGCGCGAAACACATCCTGCATCGCGGGCGCCTGCCCCAACATCTCGGGCGTCTCAGCGAGCTGTTCTTCGCTGACCTCTTCGCGCTGGCTTTCTTCGACCGCGCGCCGTATCAGTTCAACCGCCTTGGGCACATCAAAAGGCTTCGGCAGATACTCGAAGGCGCCGCCCTGAAAAGCCGACACCGCGCTGTCCAGATCGGAATAGGCAGTCATGATGATCACCGGCAAGGCCGGAAATTTTTCCTTCACCTTGCCCAGCAGGTCCAGGCCCGAGCCCCCCGGCATGCGGATATCGCTGACCAGTACGCGTGGGCTATTTTCTTCGTTGCTGGCATCGAGCGCACTGAGAACATCGCGCTGATTGGTGAAACTGCGCGTCGGCAAGTTCTCGCGCAGCAGCGCTTTCTCCAGCACGAAACGGATGGACTGATCATCATCAACGATCCAGATCGGCTTCATATTTTTCCCATTTTGCGGGACAGACCGCAGCTACGCGCAGCGAGCCAGCTCTGTCCCCAACTGACTAAGGTAGAGGAATCAAAATCTTGAAATCGGTATGACCTGGCACACTGTCGCACTCGATCAAACCGTGGTGCTGCTGGACAAAAGTTTGCGCCAGCGTCAGCCCTAAACCGGAGCCCCCTTCACGCCCTGAAACCAGCGGATAGAAGATACGGTCCTTGATCGAGTCTGGTACCCCAGGCCCGTTGTCGATCACATGCAATTCCAGTGCCAACCGATAGCGCTGTTTGCCAAAGGTAGTCTGCCGCGCAACCCGGGTGTGAAAGGTCAGGCAGGCGCTGCCCTGTGCAATCAGCTCGGCCAGGGCCTGGCAGGCGTTGTGAGCAATATTGAGTACGGTCTGAATCAATTGTTCGCGATCGCCGCGAAATTCCGGGATTGAGGTGTCGAAGTCGCGCACTACGCTCAAGCCCCTGGGGAACTCCGCCAAAATCAGTGAACGTACCCGTTCACAGACTTCGTGAATATTGACATCGCCGACGACATGCGGACGCCGGTGCGGTGCCAGCAAGCGATCAACCAGGGATTGCAGTCGATCGGACTCGTGAATGATGACTTGCGTGTACTCAATCAACTCAGGCGATTCAATTTCCATCTCGAGCAGTTGCGCCGCGCCACGGATGCCTCCCAGTGGGTTCTTGATTTCGTGCGCCAGATTGCGGATCAATTCCTTGTTGGCCTGGGCCTGTTCCGACAAACGCTCTTCACGATCCTGGCGCGCCTGCAGTTCCAGCGGCAACAACTCGACAATGATCTCCTCCGCTCTTTCAGTTTGCGTCACGATCACGTGCACCGGCAAGGTGTCGCGGTTCAATCGAATCAGGCCGGCGTCATAGCGCAAGGCGGCAAACTGGTTGTCACCAATGCCCTGCAAGGCGTTGATCAGAGGGCCAGGCTCACTGAAGCTCTCAGGAAAACGAGTGCCCACAATAGCGCGCCGCGACAGTCCACGGGCATCTTCGAGCGCTGCATTGACAAACAACACCTCCCCGTTGCTGCGCAACACCGCGACCAGCGTGGCCAGCAGATCAAACGACTGAAAACGGTCGGCCTGCGATGCGCTCGATGAGGCTGCCACCGTATGGGAAGGGAGATTCAAAGCGGCTACTTTGCGGCAGAAGTTGAGGCTACCCGCCCGAGTTCACGACGGATACCGGCCATGTCACTTTCGTTTCGCGCCAGACTGGCTTTCAGCGCAGCCACGCGCTCAAGGTACTTCTGGTTATTGGCCACCTCGTCCGGACGCTTTTCGGGTGCGCCGTTGTTGTATTCCTTCAGCAAGTCAATTTGGCGCTCCTGCGTCTTCATCAGTTCAGACTCCAGAATCTGGCGCGCATCGGAGTCGCGCGCCTTCTGCTCGGCCGCATCCACGCGCTGCCCCGCCGATGAGGCCCCAAAGGACCGCGCCGGTGCCGCAGCTGCGACACGGGTGCCCTGCACCACCGTCACATTGGCCCCTTCGAGTACTTTACAGCCCTTGGTCTGAGGACTGGGCGCAACGTTGGTGTACTCGTTGCCGCATCGGTAGATGCGGTCCTGAGCATCGCTGTGGCCGACCATGACCAGAGCAGCCAGTAGCAGGACTAAAACATGTTTCATTCGGGTACCTCAGTTGCGCACACCCCACCAGTATGCGTCAAACAAAAAGGGACGGCCTGCGCCGTCCCTTTTTGATCGCAACTACACCTGACTACAGCGAGTAGTACATCTCGAACTCGATCGGATGCGTAGCCATCCGCATACGCGTCACTTCACCCATCTTGAGTTCAATATACGCGTCGAGCATGCTGTCTGTGAAAACGCCTCCCTTGGTCAGGAAGCCACGGTCTGCTTCCAGACAATCGAGCGCCTGATCCAGGCTGTGGCAGACCGTCGGAATTTTTGCATTTTCCTCGGGCGGCAGATGGTAGAGGTCCTTGGTTGCCGCTTCTCCTGGGTGAATCTTGTTCTCGACGCCGTCCAGACCCGCCATCATCAGGGCCGCGAAGCCGAGATAGGGGTTCATCAGTGGATCCGGGAAGCGCGCTTCAATGCGGCGCGCCTTCGGATTGGCGACGTACGGAATGCGGATCGAGGCCGAGCGGTTCTTGGCTGAATAAGCCAGCTTGACAGGCGCCTCAAAGCCCGGAACCAGACGCTTGTAGCTGTTGGTGCCGGGGTTGGTGATGGCATTCAGGGAACGCGCGTGTTTGATGATGCCACCCACATAGTACAGCGCAAAGTCCGACAGACCTGCATAGCCGTCACCGGCAAACAGGTTCTTGCCGTCTTTCCAGATAGACTGGTGTACGTGCATGCCGGAGCCGTTGTCGCCGACAATCGGTTTCGGCATGAAAGTGGCGGTCTTGCCATACGCATTGGCCACGTTTTGCACCACGTACTTGAGAATCTGGGTCCAGTCGGCGCGCTGTACCAGTGTGCTGAACTTGGTGCCGATTTCGTTCTGACCCGCGCCCCCCACTTCGTGGTGAAATACTTCAACCGGTACACCCAGGCTTTCCAGAATCAAGGATATTTCAGCGCGAATGTCCTGCATGCTATCGACTGGCGGTACGGGAAAATAACCGCCCTTGACGGAAGGTCTATGTCCTCGGTTGCCGCCCTCAAGCTTGCTGCCTGAACTCCAGGGAGCTTCATATTCGTCGATCTGGAAGAAGGCACCCGACATGTCGGCGTTCCAGGTCACGTTGTCAAAAATGAAAAATTCCGGCTCCGGACCGAAGAAGGCGGTGTCGCCCATACCTGAGGCTTTGAGGTAGGCTTCAGCCCGCTTGGCAATCGAGCGCGGGTCACGGTCATAAGCCTTGCCGTCGTTGGGTTCGACCACATCGCAACTCAGGAACAGAGTGGTTTCCTCAAAGAACGGGTCGATATTGGCCGTGTTGGGATCGGGCATCAACTGCATGTCGGAAGCTTCAATTCCCTTCCAGCCGGCGATGGACGAGCCATCAAAGGCGTGACCCGAAGTAAATTTGTCCTCATCGAAATGCGAAACAGGCACGGTCACGTGCTGCTCTTTGCCGCGGGTATCGGTAAAGCGGAAGTCAACAAACTTGACTTCACTGTCTTTCACCATCTTCATGACGTCGGCGACGGTCTTGGCCATCAAATACTCCTGGTTAAATCGTTGTTGAAAAAGTTACATTCAAGCGGATGCAGTTTTTGTGCCAAAGTGACCCCCAACACATATCTGCCTGACCGCACATTTTGCCTTGAGTTTCCGACATTTTCGAAAGACTTTGCTGGAACATTGTGCATTGCCCTGGAAAACAGCACTAATTCAGGGCAATACTCCTTTGCACCAAAATGATTGCTTCATTCATGCACTAATTCAGGGCCCAATTTTGCGTCGAAACCCTTCAAACCGGACAGCAGTGCCGGGTAGGCAAGTTCCACCATGCTAGGCTCCCCCTTGACCCCCAACTCGATGTGCCGACCATATTGCGGATGATCGACGCTGGGCAAGCTGAAGACCTTGACACCGGCGTGGAGGCGTTCGATCTGCTGCATCAGTGGCGTAAGCGTCGCCTCCATTGCGCCATAAACGATTACTGATTTTTCAATCCAGGCGGCGCTTCTGAACAATTGCGGATAAATGGAATCAAGCACCCATTCAATCATTGGCCAGGCCATCACCGGAAATCCGGGAACGAAATGTACTGTGCGAAAACTGAATCCAGCAATTTTGTTGAATGGGTTGGGAATGATGTTAGCGCCACGCGGAAACATGCCCATGTTCAGGCGGTGAATATTGTCGCTGCGGTCCGGCTCATAGGGGACGCCCTGTTCCCTGGCCATGTCTTGCATGCGCTCGCGAATCAGTGCTTCAGCCTGCGGGTGCAAAACGAGGTCCACGCCCAACGCAAGCGCCGCACATTGACGCGTGTGATCATCCGGCGTGGCGCCAATGCCGCCACACGAAAACACAATGTCGCCCGCAGCAAAAGCGCGTTTCAGGGTAGCCGTGATGCGCTGGGGCGAATCGCCCACGTAGTGGGCATAGGCCAATTGCAGGCCACGCGCCTTCAGCAATTCGATGACCTTGGGCAGGTGCTTGTCGGCACGCTTGCCGGAGAGGATTTCGTCGCCGATGATGATCAACCCGAAATCGGGTGTGACATTAGAAAACGTCGTTGGAGCCTGGGGATTTGACATTCGCTAATCTTAGCGCCTCCGATGCAAGCAGGACTGGCGGAGCATTGACAACCGGGCTCGCATCAGTGGCCTTCTCAATTCGCAGCACCTGCAACGCAGCCAGACAGTAATGCGCAAACCAAAGCGACGAAAACGCGAAGACGAGCGTATAGATCCAGATCGCCAGCGGCACCAAAATGACGAAGGCAGCCGCCAACAAGGCTCCCGAGGCCCAGATCAGACTGGGCGCCGCACCCAAATAACCCGTCAGCACGCCAATGCCCAGCAACCAACCGCGGTGCCTGCGGAATATCTCCTTGCGCTCTTCGGCACTGGCATGCTCTGCCAGAGCATCAAATGCCATCACGCGGTAGCTTAGCCAGCCCCAGATCAGTGGCGGCAGCATCAGAATCAGCGGCGGCACCAGCCACAGGGGTATCGAAATCACCAGCGCAATCAAAGCCAGCAGGGTCGAACCCAATGACCACAGAATACTGAAAAAAAACGAGCCCCCGCGCTTGCGCTCAAGTTGCGGAAAACGCCGCTCTGCTACCAACAGGGTCAAGGCCGGTGTCATCAACAAGGCCACAGTCAGTAAAGACAGCACCACAATCAGCGGCGTCACGGCGAAGATCACGATCAAAGGCGCCAGCACCAATTTAAGGCTACCCAGGCCCATACCTTGCAACCAGGACCAAACGGTATTCACGAATATTGAGCTTTCCAGTCCTTGGCGCACAAAATCCATTGCCGCATCCCAATAGAAATAGCCCAAACCGAGCGCCAGCGCGACCATCAACAACAGCGGAAAAAAAGACAGAGCAATGACCCGCGGTCGCATGCAATAAACCACCGCACGCCAAAAGGAATCAAGAAACAGGCTCATGCAATGAGCATAACCGCAGCAGCAAGTTCGGCGCCGAAAATCACAGCGCGATGCTCGCCAGGTCGGCCGCGCTCAACCAACGCCATTGCCCCGGCGCCAAATCCTGTGGCAGGCGCAAACCGCCAATCTGCGAACGGTGTAAGGCTTGGACCCGGTTGCCGACCGCCCCCAGCATGCGTTTGACCTGGTGGTACTTACCCTCGGTGAGAGTCAGGCGCAAGTGATGTTCAGATAGCGCGTCGGCGGCGGCCGCTTTCACTGGCTTCGGATCATCGTCCAGTACCACGCCCCCCAGCAGTTTTCCCAACTGCTTGTCGTCAAGCGGATGTTTCACTGTGACCTCGTAGACCTTTGGCACATGGTGCCGCGGCGAACTCAAGCGGTGGATGAACTGGCCGTCATCGGTGAGCAGCAGCAATCCCGTGGTGTCCTGATCAAGCCGCCCGACCGCCTGCACCCCCTGCACCGCGCCCTTCTGCGGCCGCAGGCGCAATGGCGATGGCAGCAGCGTATAAATGCTCGGATAGGTTGAAGGCTTTTGCGAACACTCGGTAGCAACCGGCTTGTGCAGTACCACATACGCCTTCTCGTGGTAGGGCCAGTCAACACCCATCACGCAAAAGCGCAAACCGGGCGCCACAAATTCGGCACTGGCCTCGTTGCAGGCAAGCGGCACCGAAGCTTCATGCGATGGGTATATCTGAACCAGCCCCCGCTGGATCAAGCCGGCACAAACGCGCCGGGTGCCGAAGCCCTGGGAATAAAGAATGTCCTGCAACTGCATGCAGGAAGTATAGGCAGCTGATTCTTGGCGGACTGATTTTTGGATTTGAGTCGGTTGGGATGGTGCAGCGGCCTGGTACCCGGACTGGTACCGGCGTACTAATCTTCAACCAATTAATCGGGGCAAAAGTACCGACAAATCAGTAGCTGAGCTCCATAGGCAAATGACCCCAAGCCAACGAAACTAACAGCACCGTAATCACTGAATGCTGTTCCTACCGCGAGATGCCATACCGGCGTCGCCTTGGACGTTCAGAAGCGGCGGAGGGTAATGAAATGAAAAGGTTTCTTGGTTTTGTCGTCTTTAGTCTATCGCTGGCCGCGTGCGGTAGCAGCGGCGATGGCAAGTATTCATACACGCTTTATCAGTCATCCGTGACAAACCCAAACATGCGGCTGCGCGTCGCAGTCTTCGACGCCCCCAATGGCAAGAGTTACAACAGCCAGAAATGTCACATGACCCAAGACTTATATCAGAAGCAGGCCGATACCGCACGATTCTGGTGCGAGCAGGGCAAACCCGAGAAGTTGGCGTAATGACTCTCAAAGGTATATGAAGAAGTCTTTACCTACATCGCTTGTCAAAGAGCAACGCAGCAAGCGATACCGCTCAGAACTGTCAACCACGGTCAATGGCGTGGCTGGCGTTACACACAATGTGAGCGCTACTGGTTTCTATATATTGCAGGAACAACCATGTGAAGTAGGCTCCACCATTGAGTTCTCGGTTGACCTTGGCACCCGGGGTGTCAGGCTGAAACTGTGCTGCGAAGGTGAAGTGGTACGTATTGACAAGGTTGACGCCCGATTTGGGATTGGCATCAAGATACACAGTCAGGTCATGAAAGCGCTGAATTGAATCATGTGGACGATGGAGGGAATGGAGATGAAGTCGATGCTCGCAGTAGTCGCTACCTGCCTACTGCTGACAGCTTGTGGTCGCAATGAAAACAGATACACCTTGTATCAGGCAACCGTCATGAATCCGAACTTGCGAAAACACGTAGCCACCTTCGATGCAGGTGACGGCAAGGATTACAACGCTTTAAACTGTCGTTCAACCCAATACCTGTACCAGAGGCAGGCCGGGGCCGACGCCAGATTCTGGTGTGAATCGGGTCCGTATAGAAAGAGTTAGAGCCGCCCGCAGGCGGCTTTCATGTCAACCTGAAGTGGACTACTTGGCGCCCGGCACCTTGCCTTCGACGCCCTTGACAAAGAAGTTCAGGCCACCCAGGAATTTGTCATCCGCCACTGCGTCCTTGGCCACCTGAACCTTGCCGGTGTTGTCAGTGATCGGACCTTTCCAGATCACGAAGCTGCCGTCGCTCAGGCCTTTCTTGACCTCGTCCACTTTGGCCTTGGTTTCGGCAGGTACATCTTCAGCGATCGACACGATGTCGATTGCGCCTTCCTTCACCCCCCACCAGGTATGGCCACCGCCGGCCCATTTACCTTCCAGCGCCTCCTTGGTGGCCTTGATGTAGTACGGACCCCAATTGATCACGCTGGAAGCAAGGTGCGCTTTGGGCCCGTAGGCGGTCATATCGGAATCCCAGCCGAACGCGCGCTTGCCCTTGGCTTCAGCGGTCTTGAGCACAGCTGGCGAATCGGTGTTCTGGAACAGCACATCGGCGCCGCCATTGATCAGCGAAGTTGCCGCTTCGGTTTCCTTGGGTGGATTGAACCATTCGTTGACCCACACAACCTTGGTCTTGATCTTCGGGTTGCTCGACTGAGCGCCAAGCGTGAAACTGTTGATGTTGCGGATCACCTCCGGAATCGGCACCGAGGCCACCACACCGAGCGTGTTGGACTTGGTCATTTTGCCCGCAATCACGCCAGCCATGTACGCACCTTCGTAAGTGCGACTGTCGTAAGTGCGCATGTTCTCGGCCTGCTTGTAGCCGGTGGCGTGCTCGAACTTCACATCCTTGCTGTCTGCGGCAACCTTGAGCATGGTCTCCATGTAGCCGAAGGTGGTGCCGAAGATCAGCTTGTTGCCCTGCCCGACCATGTCGCGGATCACGCGCTCGGCGTCAGCCGACTCGGGCACGCTCTCGACAAAGGTAGTCTTGACCTTGTCGCCGAATTCTTTCTCGATGGCCTTGCGACCGTTGTCATGGGCGAACGACCAGCCGCCATCACCCACCGGGCCAACGTAGGCAAAAGCAATCTTGAGCGGTTCGGGCTTCGGAGCCGGGGCAGAAGCCGCGGGCGCCGGCGCAGGAGCCGGAGCAGGTTCTTCCTTCTTGCCGCAACCGACCAGCGCGGCCGAAGCCACGGCGGTAAGTGCTGCGATTTTCAGTAGCGAGCGTTTTTGCAGGTCGGTCATGTCAATTCCTTTAAGAGATGAGTTGCGTCAGGGTTTGAAAAGCGTCGATTATGAACCGGAAAAATCAATTGCCGGGGTGAAAGGACTTGCCGATGGACGCCGGCATATTGATGCGGATCCATAGTGGATTGCGCGAAATCAGTGCCAGTACCACGATGGTGGCGACATAAGGCAGCATGGTCAGGAACTGGCTCGGAATCTCCACTCCGAGTCCCTGCAAATGAAACTGCAACATGGTGACGCCACCAAACAGGTAAGCCCCCAACAGCACACGCGCCGGGCGCCAGGTGGAGAAGGTGGTCAGCGCCAACGCAATCCAGCCCTTGCCCGCAACCATGCCCTCGACCCACAAGGGCGTATAGATGATCGAGACGTAAGCACCGGCCAAACCGCACAGTGCGCCGCCCGACACCACCGCCAGCAAGCGAATGCGACGCACCGGATAACCCAGAGAATGCGCTGCTTCAGGGCTTTCGCCAACACAGCGCAGGACCAGGCCAGCGCGCGTGCTGTACAGGAACCAGATCAAAGCCAACGCAAAAAGGACTGCCAGATAGACCAAAGGATGGTGCCGGAACAGGGCCGACCCGAGCAACGGAATGTCGGACAGATAAGGTATGGCAAAGCTGGGACGCGGCGGTATCTTTTCCTGCACATAGCCAATACCGACAAAAGCCGAGAAGCCGGCACCAAAAAGGCTTAGCGCCAGGCCGGTAGCGTACTGGTTGGTATTGAGCCAGATGACCAGCGCGCCAAAAATCAGCGCCATCACGGCACCGGCGCCCATGCCCGCAGCAAAACCCAGCCAATCATTACCGGAATGGACCACCGCCGCAAAACCGGCAATGGCCGCGCACAACATCATGCCCTCAGCACCGAGGTTCACTATACCGACCTTCTCGTTGATCAGCAGTCCCAAGGAAGCGATGGCCAGAACCGTACCGGCATTCAAGGTCGCAGCGATAAGCAGTGCGTAGGATTCCATCACCTGCCCCACTTCAAACGGTAATGGACCAGTGTGTCGCAGGCCAGCAGGGTAAACAGCAGCAAGCCCTGAAAGACGCCCGTCAACGATTTCGGCAGGCCCAGACGCGACTGAGCCAGTTCACCACCAATATAAAACATGCTCATCAGGATGGCCGACAAGACCATGCCTACGGGATGCAGTCGCCCGACAAAGGCCACAATGATCGCGGCAAAGCCATAACCCGCCGGCACATAGGGTGTGAGTTGACCAATCGGACCGGCCACCTCCAGAGCCCCGGCCAGACCTGCCGTGCCGCCGGACACCAGCAGTGCGATCCAGAGCGCGCGGCGTGACGAAAACCCAGCGTAGCGTGCCGCCGCCGGCGCCAGGCCACCAACCTGTTGCGAAAAACCAGCACGCGTTCGAAACAGGAATATCCAGGCGCCAACGACGCTCAGCAAAGCAAGCAGAACACCGATACTGACGCGCGAACCTTGCAACAGGCGCGGAATGCGGGTCACCAGATCAAAGGTCTTGGTCTGTGGAAAGTTGTAGCCTTGTGGATCCCGCCATGGACCGGCCACCATATAACTCAGCAGTTGCACGGCAACATAGACCAGCATCAAACTGACCAAAATCTCGTTGGCGTTGAAGCGATCACGCAGCCAGGCGGTGATACCGGCCCAGAACATACCGCCAAGGACACCGGCCAGCATGATAGGCACCACAATCCAGCCGCTGCTTGTCCGGTCTGCCAGCAAAGCCACGCCACTGGCAGCGATCGCACCCAATACGTACTGCCCTTCGGCCCCAATGTTCCAGACGTTGGAGCGAAAGCACACCGCCAGACCCAGTGCGATCAACAGCAAGGGCGTCGCCTTGACGGTCAACTCACCCAGGGCATAGGCACTTCGGATCGGCTCCCAGAAGAACACCCGCAAACCACTGACCGGGTCTTTGCCCAAGGCAGCAAACAGCGCCACGCCGATGATGACCGTGAGCAGCAAGGCCAGCACAGGCGAGAGATAGCTCCAAAGGGCTGACGCTTCGGGCCGGGCTTCAAGCTTGAGCATGATCTGTCTGAAATAAGCCGCTCATCCACTCACCGATTTGCTCGACACTGGCCTTTGCCGCTGCAATCGACGGTGACAACCGGCCACGCGCCATCACGTGCAGGCGATCGCTGAGTTCAAACAGCTCTTCCAGTTCCTCGCTCACCACCAGCACAGCGCAACCCGCATCTCGCAGCGCAAGAATCTCGCCCCGAATCTGGGCCGCGGCGCCGACATCAACGCCCCAGGTCGGCTGCGACACGATGAGCAGTTTTGGTTTCGCATCAATTTCACGACCCACAATGTATTTCTGTAAATTGCCGCCAGACAGGGAGCGTGCCGCAGCACGAGGTCCCGAGGCCTTGACGTTGAAGCGCTGGATAATTTGTTTGGCCTGCCTTTCAAGCCGTTCAACAGCTATCCAGCCGCCTGCGAAGCGTGGATGCGAAATTGATTCGATGCGCGTCAGCAGAAGGTTATGCGCCAGTCCCAAGGACGGTACCGCACCCCGGCCCAGACGTTCCTCCGGCACGAAATGGAGTCCGAACTGACGCCGCTCGCCCGGGCCCAAACCCGAAACGTCGTGCTCACCCATTTGTATCGAACCTGCGCTCGATCGAACATCTTCTCCGGACAAGGCATAGAGCAGTTCCCTCTGACCATTGCCCGAAACACCGGCAATCCCGAGCACCTCGCCGGCGTGAACTTCCAGCGTAATGTGGTGCAGATCAACGCCGAACTGATCTTCCCGCGCCAACGACAAGTCTTGAACCCGCAACACCGGCGCACCGGGCCGCGGCTGATGGCGGGTCAACGCTGCGGGCTCGGCGCCAATCATCAGGCGCGACAGCGAGGCATTGGACTCCTGCGCCGGCTGGCAGACCCCGGTCACCTTGCCGCTGCGCAGCACGGTGCAGACATCGCACAGCTCGCGGATTTCGTGTAGCTTGTGGCTGATGTACAAAATGCTGCAACCCGCGCTGGCCACCTTTTTCAGCACCACAAACAGCTTCTCCACAGCTTGCGGCACCAGGACCGAGGTCGGCTCATCCAGAATCAGGAGCTGCGGCTGAGTCAACAAGGCGCGGATGATTTCGACCCGCTGCATCTCGCCCACACTCAGGGTGTGCACCGGGCGCGTCGGGTCAATGTCGAGCCCGTACTCCGACGCCTTGGCGCTGATGCTTTGCGCCACCTCGGCCAAGCTCAAGCTCCGGTCGAGGCCAAGCCAGACGTTCTCGGCCACGGTAATGGTGCCAAACAGGCTGAAATGCTGAAACACCATGGCGATGCCCAAAGCGCGCGCCTCTTGCGGGTTGCGAATCTGCACTGGCTGGCCGTTGAACAGCATGCTGCCCGCGTCGGGCTTGACCGCACCATAGATGATCTTCATCAGGGTCGATTTGCCGGCGCCGTTTTCGCCCAGAACGGCATGAATTTCACCCGGCTTGACGCTCATGGATACTGCGTCATTGGCCCGCACGCCAGGATAGCTCTTGCTAATGTCAATAAGCTGAAGGCGGGCTGTCGTCATGCTGTTGATGATTTCAATTCAGGGGTCAAAGTATTGAACCGATAACGGTCACACGCAAAGTTGATGCCAACAGAGATGTCCTATCCATTGACCGCTTCTTAGGCCATAATGCCACGAAAACGTGTCCTTGGTGGAATCATTCAGCTGAATTCCTCATGGACAAGACCTGGATGACTGGAACGGTATATATTCTCAGGGAGCACTCCGAATGCTGCTTTCGAAGTATCGATACAAACCGGTGGCAGGTTGGGATAGCGCGTTGGAATCCTCGTTGGATTCCGAAAACACGCTGGTGATCCTCTTTGGCGCGTCCGATGCGAAACGATTGACGGCCGCTCTAGCCGACCTTTGTGCGGCATTCCCGCGTTCGGCCCTGGTTGGCTGCTCAACTGCCGGCGAAATATATGGCCCTTCGCTTGAGGATGACACGCTGGTGGTCGCCGTGATGAAATTCAGCCATGTCACGATACGGCTGGCCAGCCGTCTCATCACAGACGCCAAATCCTCCTTCGAGATCGGCTCAAGCCTGGCAAACACACTCGCCACTCCCGGGCTCAAAGCGGTATTTGTGGTATCCGACGGCCTTTCGGTCAACGGCTCGGAGTTCGCCAAGGGTTTGTCGCAAAACCTGCCGCCAGGCGTTGTGGTAACGGGCGGTCTCGCCGGCGACGGTAGTCGTTTCGAGACCACCTGGACACTGGTGGACAAGGCTCCCCGTGCCCAGCACGTGGTGGCGGTCGGGCTATACGGCGAACATGTGGGCATCGCCCACGGATCCCGGGGCGGATGGGACGTCCTGGCGCCACAACGCGAGGTCACGCGGGCCGAAGGCAACGTGCTTTACAGCCTCGATGGACAGCCAGCGCTGGCCTTGTACAAGAAATATCTCGGCGAGCGCGCCGCCGGCTTGCCCGCTACCGGGCTGCTGTTTCCGCTGGCGATTCGCAACGATCTTGAAGAAGATGGTTTGACCGTCCGCACCATTCTTGCCGTGAACGAAGCCGACAATTCCATCACCTTCGCCGGCGATATCCCGCAAGGCGGTTTCGTCAACCTGATGCGGGCCAATTTCGAACGCCTTATCGATGGCGCCGCCGACGCGGCCAGCCACCTCGCGTTTGATACCTACACGGGGGGTCCGTTGTTGACGGTGGCCATCAGTTGCATCGGCCGTCGGTTGGTACTGTCCCAGCGCAGCGAAGATGAGATCGAAGCCGTGCTCGATGGCTTGCCGCCCGGCGGCACGCTGATCGGTTTTTACTCCTACGGCGAATTGTCGCCCTTAGCAAGCGGACGCTGCGATCTGCACAATCAAACCATGACGCTGACCTCATTTTGGGAAAGATAAACCAGGACCAGCATCGTCTGCTGGCTCGGCAACTGCGCAAACTCGGCCTGGATGCACAGCATCCTCCGGGGACTGCTGTCTGGTCCGACTTGCTCTCTGCGATCAACCGTGCCTATTGCGACGCCGATCAGGATCGCTATACCCTGGAGCGTTCTCTTGCCATTTCATCGGAAGAAATGCAGCACTTGCACCAACGCCGGACTTCTTCCTACGAAGTGCGCCTGCGCACCTTGTTCAATACCATACAGGACCTGATCTGGCTCAAGAGCCCGGACGGCGTCTATATGGCTTGCAATCAGACTTTCGAGCGCCTCTTGGGCGCTACCGAAGCAGTGATCGTCGGCAAGACCGATTACGACTTCGTGGACAGAGAACGTGCCGACTTGTTTCGAGAACAGGACCGCTTGGTCCTGGCGACCGGTGGCCCCCGCGTCCACGAAGAATGGGTGACCCTCGCCGACGGCGGACAGCGCGTCCTGGTGGAAATCATCAAGACGCCGATGATCGATGAATCTGGTGAGTTGATAGGGGTTCTCAGCGTCGCCCGCGATATCACCGAGCGCAAACGGGCCGAAGCCCAACTCCAGCTTGCGGCAGGTGTCTTCGACCACGCCCGTGAAGGCATCACCATCACCGACGTCCAAGGCACTATCGTAGATATCAACGAAGCCT
The DNA here is from genome assembly GCA_903906695.1 of uncultured beta proteobacterium. GTDB lineage: Bacteria > Pseudomonadota > Gammaproteobacteria > Burkholderiales > Burkholderiaceae_C > Rhodoferax. The sequence goes on from CAIVLG010000173.1 coordinate 19,956, forward strand.
TCACCCGAATTACTGGCTACAGCCGCGAAGACGCCATCGGCCAGAACCCACGCATTCTGAGCTCTGGTCGCCAGGACAAGGCATTCTATGAAGCCATGTGGAACGCCTTAGCCTTGCAGGGTCACTGGAGTGGCGAAATTTGGAACCGACGCAAGAACGGCGAGGTTTATGCCGAACTGCTCACCATCAGCAGCGTGCGCGATGGGCAAGGCATCACGCAGCAGTATGTGGCGCTTTTCTCCGACATCTCCGCCATCAAGGAGCACCAAAGCCAACTTGAACGCATTGCACACTTCGATGCGCTAACCAATTTGCCCAACCGCTTGTTGTTGGCCGACCGGCTGCAACAGGCCATGGCGCAAGCGCACCGGCGCGGCCAACAGGTGGCGGTGGTCTACCTGGACCTCGATGGTTTCAAGAACGTCAACGACCACCATGGGCACGGTGTGGGAGACCAGTTGCTCATTAATTTGGCCATGGCCATGAAGAAGACTTTGAGAGAAGGCGACACGCTGGCCCGGCTCGGTGGTGACGAATTTGTGGCGGTTTTGATCGATCTGGATGGCGTCGAGAGTTGCGTGCCGATGCTGACCCGGCTTCTGGAAGCTGCTGCTGCGCCGGTGCCATTGGGAGAGGTAGTGCTGCACGGCTCGGCAAGCATCGGAGTGACCTTCTACCCTCAGGCCAACGACATGGAGGCCGATCAACTATTGCGCCAGGCCGACCAGGCCATGTATCAAGCCAAACTCGCAGGAAAGAATCGCTACGCAGTATTTGACGCAGAGAACGACCACTCTGTGCGTGGTCACCATGCCAGTTTGGAGAGAATTCGTCAAGCCTTGGCGTCAGACGAATTTGTGCTCTATTACCAGCCCAAGGTGAATTTGCGAACTCGGGAGTTCATCGGCGTTGAGGCTTTGATCCGGTGGCTGCACCCCCAGAGAGGACTGCTTGCACCAGCCCATTTCCTTCCGCTAATTGAAAACCACCAACTTTGTGTCGAGGTTGGTGAATGGGTAATTCGTCAGGCCTTGAAACAACTCGCCGATTGGCAACGGGATGGGACACTCATTCCCATCAGCGTGAACATTGGTGCAATGCAACTGCAGCAAACCGATTTCATTGAGCGCCTGCAGGCTGCATTGAAGCGTTTTCCAACATTCCAACCATACAGCCTGCAACTGGAGATCCTGGAGACCAGTGCGTTGGAAGACATCGAACAAGTGACTCACTTCATCAAGCAATGTGGCGAATTGGGGGTTGACTTCGCTTTGGACGATTTCGGAACCGGGTATTCATCGCTCACCTATTTGAAGCAATTGCCAATCTCCATCGTAAAGATCGATCAGAGCTTTGTGCGCGACATGCTATTGGACCGAGACAACCGCTCCATCCTGGATGGAATTCTATGGATCATGCGTCAACTAAATCGCAGCGTAGTTGCTGAGGGCGTAGAGACTTTGGAGCATGGCAAAGCGCTGATGGACCTCGGCTGTGAATTGGCACAGGGTTACGGTATCGCCCGTCCAATGCCGGCGGATGAATTGCCGGCCTGGCTGCGCCGCTGGCAAGTCGACGCTGCTTGGATTGAAGTTTCACTTGTGCCACGTACTGCCGTCTGACGAAGTCGAAGGTGGCTATCTGGCATCCCTTAAGTAACCGGCACAAGTACCCGGGTCTCTGCCACCACACGCAACGGACCCGAGCAGCCCCAAAATCCGTTATGCTTGATCCCGCAAGCAAGGCGCGCGGTGATCCCGCCAGCATTGCCGCATTGTTCGGGCAACGCCGGCTAAGCGCCACGCGCAGCACCGAGTTCCGATAATCTGCCGCAGGACACGACCCTGCAAGGAGAAATGCCGATGCCACAGCACGAAGCCCTTCGTCTGCATGTCCCTGAGCCCACCGGGCGACCAGGCCATGACACAGACTTTTCCTACCTCCCCATCTCCAAAGCCGGCAGCGTGCGAAGACCGCCGGTGGATGCCACACCCGCGCAGACCAGTGACCTGGCGTTCAC